>SOIH01000143.1 GCA_004376895.1 Anaerolineales bacterium
TGATACAATGATACGAACAGCGCGCACCTTAACAATCGAATATCGGACAGAGGTTGTAGAGTCGCCTTTCCTTATTCCTACACATGAAAAGGAGTAATGGAAATGGCGAAGAAAATTCGTGGTCATGGTGAAGGCAGCATCTTTCAGCGATCAAATGGTACCTGGCGTACTCAACTCACTATGAATGGTGAGCGAATCAGTTATAGTGCTAAGACCAAATCCGAATGCATTGATTGGCTAACTACAATGCAGTTCCGTCTAAACCGACGTTTTGATTACCAGGGTGGGAAGACGTCCCTCAAGACCTACATCGAGCAGTGGCTGGAAAACCATAAGGTATCCATTCGATCTAAAACTTATCACAGATATAAAGGCTTATCTGAGAAATACATCATTCCACGGCTGGGAGATACCGACCTCAACGATTTGCACCCCCAAAATATTGAATGGTTCTATGCTGATCTTCTTGCGGATGGTGTTGGAATCCGCAGCGTCCGTTTATGCCATTCAATCTTACATTGTGCCTTAAAGAAGGCAGTTACCTACGGCTGGATCACACGTAATCCGGCGCATGGCGTCACGCTGCCTAAGTACAAACCCGCTGAGATGCAGGTCTGGAATGACGGTCAGGTATCCTTGTTTCTCGCAGCAGCTGAGAGTAGCCACTACAAAGCTCTCTATCACATTGCGATCACAACCGGCATGCGTCAAGGTGAAATTATCGGTTTGCAGTGGTCTGACCTTGACTGGAATCGAGGGGCAATACAAATCCAGCGCCAAATACAGCGAGTTCGTGGCCAGGGTTGGAGTTTTGTAGAACCCAAAACGCGCAAGGGCCGACGAAAGATCATCTTGGGAGAAGGCTCTTTACACGCCCTTCGCTTCCACAAGGTTCAGCAACGGATCACAATCGAAGTTGCAGGTGTCCGATGGCAAGATCACGATTTGATCTTCCCAAACTCTCTTGGCAAGCCATTGGATCCCAGCAATTTACGACTTAACTTCACTCGCCTTCTGGTAGAGGCAGATTTACCGAAGATACGATTTCATGATTTGCGACACACTGCTGCTTCACTGATGCTCAACAATGGTATCCCTCTGATCGTCGTCTCACGAATCCTCGGGCACGCCAAACCCAGTATTACCCTGGACCTTTATGGCCATCTCTACCACGAGATGCTGGGCGAAGCTGCCAAAATCATGGACGAGTTGGTTACTTCGATCAAAGCAGAACTGCCAAGAAATGAAATTCTCGATGATAAACTGCACCAAACTGCACCAATCTGCACCAGAAAATGCAAACCTGACTAGGTGACAGGTCCGAAATTGGGCGGTTTTATGTGTGATTATTGCTAGAAGAAGGCGCCCCCGGTGCGATTCGAACGCACAACCGTCGGATTCATGATTTGCGACACACTGCTGCTTCACTGATGCTCAACAATGGTATCCCTCTGATCGTCGTCTCACGAATCCTCGGGCACGCCAAACCCAGTATTACCCTGGACCTTTATGGCCATCTCTACCACGAGATGCTGGGCGAAGCTGCCAAAATCATGGACGAGTTGGTTACTTCGATCAAAGTAGAACTGCCAAGAAATGAAGTTTTCGATGATAAACTGCACCAAACTGCACCAATCTGCACCAGAAAATGCAAACCTGTCTAGGTGACAGGTCCGAAAATGGGCGGTTTTATGTGTGATTATTGCTAAAAGAAGGCGCCCCCGCCGCGATTCGAACGCGGAACCGTCGGATTAGAAGTCCGGTGCTCTATCCATTGAGCTACGGGGGCTGAATTCAATTGTATTGCAAAGAGCTAAGGGGATCAATCCTCAAGCAGAGGCCGAATTCCTTTATAAACTCTCCCACCAGAGAGCATACGCAGGATAGTCCGTGCGGGGCGGTTAAGAATCTCCCCCAAGTCTTCGGGCGTGAGAGGTGAGTTCCCGTTCGATAGGAACACGCGGAAGATAGCATTGACCAACGTCGTTTGCGGTGTCAAATAATCCGGCTGTAAGGAACAGTGTGAAATCAGCGTATGTTGAATTCCCAAGACGCGGGTGACCTCCGCCGTTTTTGGATTCACGCTGTCAACCAGCGTATCGGCTTCGACATCCGCATACGCTTCCTGATGCTCCGGGCAGAGATGGCTGCGAAGATAGATATTCAGATCCCGATCCGCCCGATCCCAATATTCAAAATCAATATGGAATTTCGTACCCAGCGTTGGTCGAGCGAAGATGGAGGCGGATTGTTCTGTCACGACGAACTCCATGCTTCCGCCTCGAACCGCCAGTAAAGATCCCCCACGTGTTGGAAATAAGGCCGTTTAATAAGCTCGGCGAAAATCGTTGAAGGCGGCTGCCGTTGGAGGACGTTCACAGCAGCATAGAGCGTCTGCGCGTGTACCGCGCTCTGTGGAGTCAGTTTGGCTAATTCCCGAAATACATGCGCTACAGTTCGGTCGAGAGGTAGTTTCTGTTGCTGCGATCGCATCCAGACTTCATCGAGCGCCTGGGTGTCAATTAGCCCGATCACCATCAAATCATCATAGGCCGTCCCAACCGGCTGCTTGAGCATCGTGAATCCTATCTGCCCATTCTCCGCGATTGTTACCGTACGGATCCAATCATTCCGCATGCGCCGATCGAACGTTTCGACAACCACTTCGCCAGGGACGTCACCGGGATGAACGCGTATAAGCCCTCCCGCTGGGACCTTGTACTCTCGATACCAGTCTTCTAAACCGAAGACATATCCATGCTCGCGCACAACCCACCCCGGGAATCTCTCTCCACTGTGCCCATCAATAAGGATAAAACGAATTCTTGGCGCCTCATAAGCAGTCGGGAAAAGGGGTTCAAGACGAGCCGATAGTGGAAGTGCTCCCACTCTCCAATGTGGGAAAATCAGCGTGACGGTAACATCATCAGGCGTGATATCCGGAACTTGCAGATCACTCATTTCATCGTCCAGCTTCGTTATGAGTTCTTGCAGCTCATCGGTAAGAATGGATGAATCGAGAGCTTTCTCCTGGCTTTCAAGGCGCGGGGGTGCGAACAATACCTCTGGGGGTTCAAGCCGCCGTAAAAACCAGAGAACCTGACCGGCTGGTCCGACTTCATCGAAACGTTCATCTTCCTGCAGCGCGTAATCAAGCGAAAACTCCGCCAGCCCCGTGGAGAGCGATTCGGGTAGTTCAACATGTTCAAGCAAATCCGCTGTCGGCAAAGGACCACCAGCTTCGACGTCGAGAACGGCCTCGGCAAGGTTTAGGTGTCCATCGGTGATCTCGGCCACAAGCGCACTCGGGAACCACTTCCCTGCGATGCTGACGATGTCATCGACCTTGTCTAGACTCTCATCAAGATGCGCGATGATGATTTCCCCAAACCGGGCCATTATCGTTTCCGGCTTACGCAGCTCCTCGATTTCAGGATCTGGCTCAGGAGGGCTGTTTAGGATATGATCCGCCAATTCAGATGCGAATTCTCTCTCTGACCCGTCCCCTGCGAAAGCAATCTTAATCACAGAAAAGGAATCTAGGTCCGGGTTATTACCCTCACGCACACCAACAACTTTTCCTGTTTCAAACTCTAATGCCGAGAATGCCAGGATCTGTCCTACTTTGTAAGTTTCTGCTGGGATGTAAACGGCATGTTCCGTCTGTTCTGCCTGTTGGGCTTCGTTCTCCAGTTGGTCTAAACGCTGCTCAACCAGTGCGGACCCCATTTCATCAGACGTGAGAGGAACTTCCCGCTCTAGCAGGAGGTTGATAATGAAATCGATATCGTCGTCTTTGACCTCAAAACTGGTCCAGTACGATTCAGGAGAAATACTCAGCACGGATGCCATATTAAAAAAGATTGCCCTACTCGGGGAAGTTCAAGGCAATTATACTACACCCAGAGGGTATTGCAGCATGACGGAAAATTTTGTGGTCGCCGAGACGGTATCTGGCATACTTGAAGCCGAGATCATCCGGGGAATGTTGGAAGCCCAAGAGATCGACGTTGTCCTATCATACGAAGCTGCGGCAGCGATTTACGGCTTTGGTGTGGGTCGATCGGCACGAGTGGAAATACTCGTACCGAAGGAGATGCTCAGCGAGGCACAACAGTGCCTGAAAGATTATCACGGCGGTCGCCTGGTCGACGAAACTGACGTGCAAGATCAGGGGTAACCCGGGTCGACCCAGTCTAGAGGATTGATAGGCACCCCACCAACCCAGATCTCCCAATGCAGATGGGGCCCGGTGGATCTCCCGGTGCTTCCTACGATTCCGATCTCCTGTCCCCGTCCAACAATATCACCTTCTTGAACGAACATCTCCGATTGATGGAAATATCCGGAATACACCCCCCAACCGTGGTCAATGTAGGTTACATTTCCCCTTATCAAAAGAGGTCCTGCAAAAACAACCTTTCCGCGAGCCGGCGCATAAATAGGCACATTACTGCCATAGAAGTCCAGTCCGGTATGATAGTAGAACAAGGCGCCATTGTTGTAATTACGCCGGTCCCCAAAAACTGCGATGAACTCATCGGTGTAATATCGAGAGGGATAATCAAAGGATCCGTCCCATAGCTTGTCAGGGGTGACAGGAGCAAGAAGGTTCGCTACAAACTCCTCTTCAGGCCGAATACTTTCCGGATCGACTGTTTCTTCAGGGACTCCAACTAGATACTGGAATCCATAATCACCATCTTCGACCATAACCGGCTGTCGAAACACATAGCCGGTCTCATCTCCTTCAGACAGTGCCATCCGCAGCTCAAGATCGATCAAACCCAGCTCGGCTAAAGCATGGATGCCCTGCAGAGCGACCATCTCCCCTTCATCAGTCTGAAAGAATGTGAGCTGATGGTCTCCGAGCGATCCCTCAAGACGAATTGGGCGACTCACCCCTACTCTTAGCACGACGGTATGCCCCTGGACCACCGGGAGCGGTTCGATCGAAATTGAGGTAAATGGTTCAGGAAGTGAGACTCTCCATCCCCTCGAATCGGTTAGTAGATTCCCAGGCATTACCCAAAAGCGCAGCGGATACACAGCAGGGCGCCGTAGATCCCATGGGTTTATTCCGGCGCGGACAGCGATTTCCAGTCTGGTTTCCCCCAGGTGCGGCAGAAACGCCCCAACATCCTCCCCTGGGATCGCCCCTTCAGGGGGTTCGGGGACTATGAACGACTGTCCAATATAGAGTCGATCGGATCTAACAAGTCGATTAAGGCGAGCCAACGCATCCGCTGACACGTTGTACCGAAGGCTCAGACTATTCAAATCCTCGCCAAGAGCGACCTCCTGCAGTGTCAGGACACCTTCAACACCTTCGAATCCCGGGATCCTCAGTTCTGCACCGGGGTAGAGTTTAGAAGGGTCCTCGATCCCATTGGCCACAACCATCGCCTCAACGGTGGTGCCAAAGCGGCGGGCGATGCCAGAAAGCGTATCTCCAGGTTCGACAATATATGTCGGTCCCCCACCCTGCGCTTGAACGGTGGTTGCCGGCAATACCATAATTACGAGGATGAGAATCTGGATAATCTTAAATCTAATCTTCATCGATAAACTCTAGCTGATCCCCGATCTGCACTTCATCAAGTAACCTGGGTGAACCCTCAAGGATATATTGAGCTGCGTGTTTCGGTGCGTAGAAACCCCAGGGCTTGGCAAGTATTCTGTCTACGACCACCCCATCAGAGCTTACCCAAAATACACTTATCGAGAAAAAAACGAACAACATATGGATTGAGGTATTTATGCGCCCCTCGCTGCGTTCAACCAGGAGCAGTCCTTCACCGCCAGGGATCTCGCGTCGGAATGTTAATCCACGTAAACGGCATAAGAATGAATCGCACCAACGCGATCTGACCAAAAGTGAATTGCCACGACTACGATTGTGAACCCGAACCCAGCGTTTCATCCTGCTCCTGACATAAAAACAGGGCGACCGAAGCCGCCCAATATATGCTCGGTTTTACGAGCTTATTCTACCTCAACCTTACCGATGATCTTCTCCACGCTCTCGAGTAATTCTTGCGGACCAAATGGTTTGGTGATGTAATCATCCACCTTGGCGATATGCAAACCTAATACCTTATCGATGGACTGGGCTTTCGCCGTGACGACAATGACAGGGATGGTGCGCAGCTCGTCGTCCGCCTTCATTTGTTGATAAACTTCCCAACCATCCATATCAGGCATCATCAGGTCGAGCAACACGAGATCTGGACGTTCACGCTGGACTGTTTCCAACCCCTCTATCCCGCCATTTGCACCGATGACACTGAACCCCTTCCGACCGAGGATCAGTCGGACAAGATCGATCATTTCTGGTTCGTCCTCAATACAAACGACACGTTTGGCGTCTTCAGCCATACGGTCTCCTTCCGATATCCCTAGGTTTACCTAACCAGTGTATCATAACCAACGAACCGCGCAACGAACCATTATTCCTACACCTGGATAATCCTGAGATAACCAGTGGAGTTTTTCTGCCCAGCAAATACCCGCTTCTGCACCTGATGATTTGCGCGATTTGACCCCCATCCACAGCATTTAGCGTAGAACACCGGAATATCGGTTTCCCAGGCTCGCCTGAAGTGAGTGACATTATTATGGAATCGCAGGGCCGCAGCCTTTCACGGATTGATCGATGTCCATGGCTGATAAAAATCCTGTGGAAGAACCGAATTCTGGGGATCCAAATATCCGGCTGCGATCATATCTTCTGCCAGCGACATCCCGACGTAGCGGATGTGCCATGGTTCGTGGATGATCTCCGTCACCTGTGGCATCCAGCGATTGTTATACGGCCACTCCTCGATCTCTTTATAGGGATAGCTCAGGACAAACCCGTAATGATGTGCGTTTTCTTCGAGCCAGATATAGAGTCGCTCGTTTCTTGGATCGCTGGATTCGACTTTCAATCCGGGCCACACGAGATCGAACGCGGTACCGAGTTGGTGCTCACTACAGCCTGGCGACGCAATGTAATAATTCGCGGTTGAGGGTCTTACAATCCGTTCCCGATCTTCCACAGCGCCTTGTTTCGAGTAGCTCCGATATCCAGAATAGATAGCGGCTCTAATACCGGCCTCAGACGCCTCTGTTACCAAGGCTTCCAGCGCTGAAACCGCGTCAGGTTGAGGACCGGGGTCAAACCAGCGCGGGAGCGGGTGACGCGCGTCAACAAGCGTATTCAGCGGTGCGCCCATGAGCATGTGCAATACGATATAGAGCTCAACGAGAAGCTTCAAACTACTCCCTCTACACCTGAAAAACGATCTTCCATAGAGAACAGTGTAATATCCAATCAACCTCACGCCAAACCGACTTTCTCCACCGCTGGGCTGTAAGGTTCCTGTAAATTCATCGACGGCGTCCACGTGTTAGTATGGGGAGGAATTCATTCAAAACATTCCTGGTGTCTAAGAAAGCGAGTCATTATGGCAACGAGAATTCATCCCGATGGTTTTCATTCAGTGGAGGATGCTCTCAATGTAGCAGTTGAAGCTGTGGAGCGAGGGGATCTCCGCAATGGTGAAGCCGCATTGAGTTGGGTACTAAAGGAGGATCCTAAGAATACAGCAGCATGGATCTGGCTTGCATGCTGTGCACCCGATGACAGCTCAAGGCAGATTTGTTACCGCCGAGCCTCCGAGTTTAATTCTTACTAGGGACACACGAATACCACCTCTTTCTCATTGATTTAAGTACTTATAAGGCCTTAACCTGTGCGGACAACCTATAAACGGACTAATAATCCTGACCTTGACCTGAGAGAAACGAAGAGTATGAACGAGCCAGCTGGAACGATCCTAGTGATCGACGATGAACAACCCTTCTGTGAAGTTGTAGCTGAGATTCTCACCACCTTCGGCTACCCGGTTCTGAAGGCTTTCAATGCTGCCCAAGCACTTGATGTGTTGGGGTCGGTTACCCCAATATTGATCATCCTGGACATCATGATGCCCGACGTAGACGGTCTGACGCTCGTCCGCAGATTCCGGGCTGACCCACGTCTCTCCAAGATCCCCGTCATTATGTCAAGCGCTAAATACCTCAAGGAAGATCGCACGGAAGCCATTAACGCTGGTGCGAGCGCATACCTCACAAAACCTTTCTCCGCCGCGGAATTGAGATCCTTGATCGTCGAACTCCTCGGGGAAAGAGAACCCCGGCTCACCCTGAACAAAGTCCCTGGATACACCCGCTAATAATCATCTCTTTGAGATTGCGATTTTTTCTCCCAATATTAGATCCAATCCATTAGTTCGTGGCAGTCGTCATGAACTAATAAGCGAGCGCAAATAACGCTCGCTTACATCCGCAGTGGAATTAGACCTCCCGGCTGATCAGCCCACCCAACTAACTGTATATTCTGTTAACTCTTCGGATTTTTCGATGTCGGGCGCGATTATTTCCCAATGTCCATCCAACCCGTGCTCGCGCGCTATGAGCTCGAAGTGGCACATGGCGATGCCCATGTCGATGCGTTGCATATCAGCCACTGTGAATAATTTTACAAGCCATTGTTGCCGATACCCCGGTGTGCGTTGCAGGTAGAAATGCCATATATTCCTATTTTTTACAACCCGCCATGGCTGCTTATTGGATGCGGATGGACCCCAGCGGACCATCTCCAGTGCTGTGGCGTAATCACCAGCCGCCTTGCGTGAGAGAGGCACACCGAATCTGGAATCGAAGAACAATTTCTCCCACGATAACCGGCGATCCGCACCCGCACGGTTACGGATGAGTGTTCCGAGCCTGCGTGGCTTCTTAGCACAATAACCCACTGAGGAAACAGCGGGAATTAGCTCACCGGGGCGTGGTGATACCCTTTCCGAAAAGCTGCTTTTGGTAAAAGTGCCTCCAAGCCAGCAGGTACCTAAACCGATTTCCGTCGCAAACAAGATAATGCTTTCCATCAAGTAACCGAAATCTTCCAAGTTCTTTTCATCATCCCGCATTACCCCGATGATGAAGCCGGTTGCCCCTTTGATGAAGCCATACGTACCCAGGTTTTTGAGGGCTTTCTGGTCATCTTCGCGGGCAGCGACCAATTCAAAACGCATCCGTGCACCAAAAGGTCCCGTCTGAAGCGATGCGGCATAATCGGCTAGCCGCAGTCGCGTTTGCTCTTCTACAGGTTGATTTAAATAACTCCGACAAGAGAAACGCTGCTTGATTAATTGTTCAATAGGATGTGCGAAAGTCATTTTCAAGTTTCCTGGGTCGTTGGACATTCCGTTCAAGAAAAGAGGTCTGTCACGCAGTTTTTCACTTCATCGAGGGTTGGTACAACCCACATCTATGAAGACTGCCTGAGGGCTGAGCGACTCCGATGCGGTACGAAATGGCTCGTGTAATCGCTGTAAGATAATAAAACCATCAACCGACCACTTACCATAGCGATTTCAGTTGATCCCTTTGAGAACAAGTTCACCTTTTTGTACCCCTATTTCCTCTGCGACCAAATTGCACTTCACAATCAGCAGAAAAAAGATTGAGCGCTCTTCATCAGAAAGTGACTCATAATTCCCTTGACCTTTGCTGATCACCATGTCCGATTTTTGAAATGCAGCATTAAACTCTGATCCACAAAATTCGGTCACAGCACCAGGGATATTCGTCCCGGTTGAGATAATCGTGGCGACTGTGTCTATGCCTGCTTGCAGAGCTTCCTTCAAGGTCACATCATTGATTACGGGTCCGCCGCGAACAACGTAGGTTACATTCTTTCCCATCTCTTCGATCAGAATCCTATCGAACACAGATTCCCCAGCATTATCACCTATGTATAAGACCTCGTTCGCTTTCGATAAATGTTCTTTGAAAGCTCCGTAGTCAAAGACGCCAAACTCGCGCGTGAGCACATCGTTGATTTCGTCGAGCAGGCCATAGCCATGGTTTACGCCAAAATCGATCACATTCCCGATCGCTGCGAATTTAGCGGCGGTAAGAAGTGGATCTATCGATCTACTCACCTGCTCCTTCACAGAAGGATACAGTGCCAACGCCTCAAGTGTGCTTTTGTGTTTGAGCTCTTGATATGGATCCTCTTTACCCGTTATCAACGCCACATTTTCATACATCTTCTTTGCCAGCATCGGGGGAGTGCTCTCTAAGGAGATCTCTTTAATTATCTCTCCTAACTCGTCTTGCACTTGCTTGATCTTCTGTTCATCTTGAGTCACCATCATGGCAGTGCGCAATGCTTGTTCGAACAAACAGGGAATGCATTCAAGGTTAGTCTTCATAGACAACCTCCACCGGCTTTCTTGTAGCTACATATGACCTAACAGCTATCGCTCTCTAATTTTACGAAAGGGAGATCCATTTTCTACATCGATTTGTATCATAATCCCCAATGATGTGGTTGCCGTGTTCAAATCTGACTGATGACCCACTCAACGCGCCATATGAAAGAATGCGAGCGTTAACCATGCTCGCATTTCTGGAAGAAACCAGTGACCCCGGAAGGACTTGAACCTTCAACCTGCGCATTAAGAGTGCGATGCTCTGCCAAATTGAGCTACGGGGCCATAGGCCTGTATCTCTGCGGCAAAGAAGTCTCGTAATCCTACTGATTAAGAGTCAGTTGCTCTGCCAATTGAGCTAGCAGGCCATGCATCCGAATTATACCAACTGGCCGCGATGCGTCAATTGTCCTTTATAAAACCGACCCTTTTAACGAATCTTTTTCAGGACGGGATTCAACGCTATATAGGATAAACGGATTAAACGAAATTCCAAATCATTGCTACAATCCTTGTAGTGAAACCATCCGCCGCCCGATCGCTCAAGGAGTAAATCAGTGCTGCGCGCATTCCTGCTCTACTTATCCAACGCTGACTGGATCCGGAACATTATTACAAGATGGCGAATCGCCCGCAAAATGGCCTCCCGTTTCGTCGCCGGTGATGCCTTCGAAGATGCCCTGATAGCGATACGCAAGTTGAATGAGAATGGACTTCTCACAACGCTTGACAATCTCGGCGAAAATGTCGCCGAATCTGAAGATGCGCTGAAAGCGACGGATACGTATATCGAGATACTCCAACGCCTGCATGAGGCGGGCGTGAAGTCAAATTGCTCCATGAAACTGAGCCAGCTCGGCCTGGAATTGGATTTTGATCTCTGTCTTTCGAATATGCGCTGCATCGCCACACGCGCGGCCGAGTACGGGACGCTCGTTCGGATCGACATGGAGGATTCCAGCACTATTGAGCGCACACTCAAGATCTACAACATCTTGAAGGATGAAGGCCTCACCAACGTCGGCCTGGTTATCCAATCTTACCTTTACCGAAGCGAAGAGGATGCACGTAATCTGCTCGAGCAGGGGACACGAATTCGCCTATGCAAAGGCGCCTACAACGAACCACCAGAAGTCGCTTTCCCGAAGAAGAGCGATGTAGATGCGAACTTTGACCGGCTCACCGCTCTCATGATCGATGCGTCTCTATCCCAGGGGTCTGTACCCGCCAGCGCTGACGGAAAGGTCCCGCCGATCACTGCCATCGGTACTCACGACGAGAAACGTACCGTTTTCGCATGTAAGCATGCGGAAAAAGCAGGCCTTCCGAAAGAAGCGTTGGAATTCCAAATGCTGTATGGCATCCGCTCTGACTTGCAGGATGCCTTACATGCAAGCGGCTATCCTGTTCGTGTTTATGTGCCCTTCGGAACGGAATGGTACCCATACTTTATGCGCCGGTTGGCAGAGCGACCTGCTAACCTATGGTTCTTCATTACCGCACTCGTCCGCGGATGACGATGGCGGCCGCTAACCAACACCGTAAGATGTTTTAATTCCTGGTTCGAAAGGGCTGAGATGGAATTACCCGGGAAGATTGCACTTGTCACCGGCGGGGCTCACCGCGTAGGACGCGAAATCACCATTGCACTTGCCCACGCAGGCTGCCATCTCGCCATCCATTATCACAACTCTAAAAAGGCCGCTATGGATACGGCATCCGCAGCACAAGCGCTCGGTGTGAATGCTACCATTTTCCGCGCCGATCTGAGAAAGGTAGACCAGATCGAGGCGCTTTTTCAGCTCATCGACAGCAAATATGGACCCCTGGATATCCTGGTAAATTCCGCCGCGATCATGAAAAAGGTAGCTTTCCAGAAAGCGGATGAAGATGATTGGTACAACACAATCAATCTAAATCTAAAAGCCCCCTTCTTTTGCATCCAGAAGGCTGCGGAAAGGATGCGAATCAACAGCGCTGGAGCGATCGTCAATATTTCTGACATTGCAGGCCTGCGCCCCTGGCGAGATTATCCTATTCACTCCGTAAGCAAAGCCGGTCTGGAGATGCTCACCAAAGTCACCGCCCGGGCATTCGCGCCTGAAGTACGGGTGAACGCGGTCGCCCCCGGACCCGTTCTAAAGCCGGATGAAATGTCCGACGCGCGCTGGCAGGAGCTCGGAGGCAGGCTGCCGGTACAACGCTGCGGAAACGCTTCGGACGTCGCGCAGGCAGTGATCTTCCTACTCAAAAATGACTTCATCACCGGCGAAACACTTGTCGTAGATGGGGGTAACCAACTCATCTAAACTTCTTTTGCACTCTATCGTCGATCAAGAATGAAAAAGGACGTAACTACTCAGGCATGTCATTCTGAACGACTGTTGGGAGCTGTCCCTTACAGGGGTTCGAAATGACACGCTTTAAAATGGCTCTTCCCCATTTGTCATTTCGAGCGAAGCATGAAATCCCAATAATGCAGCTCTTGAGTGCTCCCTCTCTGGAACCGAATGGATTCATCTCCTTAGATTCTTGATCTATAAATTGAGCCGATTCAGGGATTTCTCACCCCTTCCAGGGGTTCGAAATGACATGCGTTAGGAAGGGGATCCACCCTCACGCTTCTCAGCCAGATTCGAAATTCGGACTGACGGGCGGTACAATGAATATCCGACTTAAGCGCACCTGTGCGGGTGAACCCGTTGGCGGACTGCGTGAAAGACAAGCCATCGTTTGCGCCACGCACTCATTTAAGCCGGGAGAGGGTCAATTCAGCCGCCACTGCTTAAATCGCAGGAGGAATGTGCATTGACGGAAACCAAGCCGATACATGACCTGTATATCCGCGAACTCACACTGGAAGAAACCAATGGATTAACGAAATTCCACGTTCTGCGCGATGATGATCACCTCCTGCGGCGCTTTGGTCAGGTTCAGGTAATCCGCAAATCACCCGGACGGAGCGAGACTTTGTGCCTGCGAGAAGTGGCGGACGATGTGTGGGCACTTATCGAAGGCGAAGTAGAGTTCGCCTGGCATGACCTCCGGCAGGATTCGCCATCACAAGACCACTGGCACCACCTTCGCAGCGAGACGCCAACACTTGTCCTGGCGCCATTCGGCGTGGCCTTCGGCTGCCGTGCTTTGGAAAATCCAGCTTTACTAATTCGCCTGAGCACTCACACGGAGAGCGTGCACTCAGGCGATCGAGAGATCCCCTGGGAATTTGAAGTATGAGCCGATCGACGGATTATCTGAGATTGTCCTTGCGTCTAAGCCGCCCGCACTTTCTCCTGGGTGGATTTCTGCTTTTCGGGTTGGGCGCCACGATCTCCACATACCTGGGGAAGCCCATCGATTGGAGTCTTTACATTCTCGGTCAGTTACTCGTTACATCCATCCAATTGATGGCTCAGGCCATGTACATATTCTTCGATGGCTCTCGAGATCAAAAAGTTACCTTCCAGTCTCTCTTCAGTGGAGAGCGTAAAGCGCTCGAGCCAGAGCATTTACCGTATACGGTCGCATTGATCTCCGCCATCGTCACGCTGACAATCTCGGCCACGCTTGCTGCTATTCTCCTGGTCGTAAAGAACATCAGTTTGGTGACGTGGGCGTTCATCCTGATGGGATTCATTGCAGCTTTCTTTTACAGCACTCCACCTGTGAGGTTGATCATCAGTGGGTTTGGTGAAATTATCGCCACAATCGTCGTAGCGAGTTTTGTACCCATCATCTCGTTTACGCTGCAAACCGGTGAACTGCACAGGCTGCTCCTCATGAGCACGATCCCATTGGCCGCGCTGCTCTTCGCTGCGTTTATCGCATTCGAATTCCGCGATTATGCCTCCGACCTGAAACGAGACCGGCAGACACTGATGGTTCGGCTCGGGTGGGAAACTGCCATGAAGCTTCATAACCTAGCCCTCCTTTTCGCGATCATAAGCTTCTTAACCGCTTACGTTATAGGCTTGCCAGACCGTGTGGCACTTGGTGCATTGATCTCATTTCCCCTGGCAATCGCGCAGATCTGGCAATTGAACCGCATCAAAGCAGGGCTTCCTCCGCGCTGGCGCACATTCACGCTCAGCGCGCTCGCCTTATTCGCAATGACAGCCTACCTGGAATTGATGGGGTACATCTTTAGCTGACATGCCCGAATTCTTACATCTCATTTCCCCGGCTGATGCACTGGAAATAATACTCGATGCCTTACCCCAATCTTGGGCTGCAGGCATTGAGGTTGTTTCCACGAGCGAGGCGCACGGGCGGGTCCTGGCCGAGCGTGTTACTGCTCCCCACCCCTTGCCGCCATTTCCCCGATCAACCGTGGATGGCTACGCCGTCCAGGCAAAGGATACTTTCGGCGCATCAGGTGCCCTCCCGGCGTACCTACGGTTAATTGGTGAAATACTGATGGGGAAAACCCCCACCATTGAAGTGCGCCCCGGAGAAGCCGCGCAGGTGCACACTGGCGGTACGATCCCTGATGGCGCAGACGCTGTTGTGATGCTCGAGGATACCCAGTTGATCGACAACAGCGAAATCGAGGTTCACCGCGCAGCTGGTGTAGGGCAAAACATCCTCCTGGAGGGCGAGGACGTTCAGCAAGGTGATATTGTCCTCGAACCCGGAACCATTCTTCGCCCGCAGGAGATTGGCGGGGTGATGGCACTCGGGATGACATCAATATCGGTTGCCGTCTCCCCTCGGGTGGGGATTCTCTCCTCAGGAGATGAAGTCGTCCCTCCCGAAATGGACCCAGGGCCCGCTCAAGTTCGCGATATCAACTCTCATACCCTATCAGCGCTCATTGACCGACTCGGTGGAAATCCAATTCTGAGGGGTATCGTACCGGACCAACACGATGCGCTCTTCGAGGCTGTTAAGCAATCACACCATGAGGATGACCTGATCATTATCACCGCCGGGTCGTCGGTTAGCGCCCGGGACATCACAGGGGATATCATCCAATCGCTCGGAAAGCCCGGTGTGCTCGTGCATGGGATATCGATCAAACCTGGCAAACCGACAATCCTCGCCGTTGCAGACGACATCCCGCTGATCGGTTTACCGGGGAATCCCGTTAGCGCCTTGGTCGTGGGCGCATTAATCCTCGCACCTCTCATCCGCCGCTTCCTGGGAGTTCGACGAGTTCTGCCCATACCGCAAGTTCCGGCTAAACTGAGCGTCAATGTCGTCTCGCAAGCGGGTCGTGAGGATTTCCTCCCCGTTCGGCTTCAGAAGTCGGAAGAGGGAACCATCGCCGAACCAGTTTTTGGGAGGTCAAACCTGATCTTCACACTTATCCGCGCCGATGGCTTGGTTCACATACCGTCTAATGCAACCGGGTTGAGCGCGGGCACCGAGGTAATGGTCACACTCTTCTCATCGGAATTGTGACCAATAAAATACCAGAGAGAAACATCGATGGCCAACAACCGTCACCGATCCGTGTTTTTACAGGACGTTCCCCTACAAGAGGCACGCTCCCGTTTTGAGCGCGCCCTGCGCGATGCCGACCTGTGGGAACCGCTCGAACCCGAAAGCATCCCTCTAGATCAGGCACTAGGAAGGATCAGCGCTGAGCCAGTCTGGGCGAAGATATCCTCACCACATTACCATGCCGCCGCCATGGACGGGTACGCTTTGCGGGCTACGGAGACCGAGGGCGCGAGTGACCGGAATCCGGTTGAGCTGCTTGTGGGTCCACAGGCACAATATATTGATACAGGTGATCCGTTACCAGAATGGGCAAATGCTGTAATCCCGATCGAAGACCTCGAAGTACTCAGCGAAACTCCAAAGCCGCAAAAGAAATCGATTCGGCTCATGGCCCCTACTTCTCCATGGTCAAACGTACGCCTTTTGGGGGAGGACATGGTCGCCACCGAGCTTGTCATACCTTCCGGGCATGAACTTCGGCCCGTCGACCTCGGCGCCATCGCTGCTAGCGGCCATGATCACGTTCTAGTTTGGCGAAAACCACGCGTAGCCATCATCCCCACAGGGACTGAGCTGCGAGCGATGGGGAAGCCTGTGAAGGTTGGCGAGATCATCGAATTCAATTCACTCGTCCTCGCCTCGCAAATTGAGAGCTGGGGGGGACTCCCTGACCGGTTGCCCATCGTTCAAGATGAACTCGAAAGAATTTTTGATGCTGCAGCGAATGCAGCCATTAACCATGACCTGGTCTTGATAATCGCAGGTTCATCAGCAGGCACAGAGGATTTCACGGCTGATGTCGTTGAGTCGCTCGGCACCCTGCTCGTGCATGGGATCGCCGTTCGACCCGGTCATCCTGTTATCCTGGGAATGATCGAGAAATCATCGAAGAGTGGCTCCCCCCGTGTTGAAAAATCTATTCCTATCATCGGTGTTCCGGGCTATCCCGTATCGGCTGCTTTAACAGGGGAGATTTTCGTTAAACCACTCCTTGGCCGTTGGCTCAGCAAACAGGAGATCCAACCTGAAATACTAACTGCAAAGCTCGCCCGTAAAGTCCACTCACGAGCCGGCGATTTGGAATACCTGCGCGTCACCGTTGGTCAGGTCGGTGAGCGATGGATCGCATCACCCTTGTCCCGTGGAGCAGGCGTGATCACCTCCCTTGTGCGCGCGGATGGGATTGTCGAGATCCCGGCGGGCGTTCAGGGGATCCCGGCCGGCGAAATCGTCCCAGTCCGCCTCTATAGATCGAGGCAGGAACTCGAACGCACAATTCTCGCTCTAGGTTCCCACGATCTCACGCTGGATCTTCTCGCCCAGTTTCTCTCCCTGCGCGGCTCTCGCCTTAGTTCCGGAAACCTGGGCAGCCTGGGGGGTCTGATTGCCCTGCAGCGAGGCGAAGCGCACTTAGCGGGCAGCCACCTGCTTGATCCCGAGACAGGTGAATTCAACTTGCCCTATATCGAGCGGTATTTACCTGACGTACCCGTCGTGGTCGTCCGCCTGGTCGGACGTGAACAGGGCCTCATTCTTGCCCCGGGCAATCCAAAATCAATCACTGGTTTGGATGATTTAGGGCGCCCAGATCTTGCATACGTCAATCGCCAACGCGGAGCCGGCACTCGTATTCTGCTTGACTACCAACTGGAACAGCTGGGGATTGAACCCGCTTCCGTCCGCGGGTATCAACACGAGGAACATACCCATTTGGCGGTTGCCGCCGCGGTTGCTTCAGGTCGAGCAGACTGCGGTTTGGGAATCCACGCTGCAGCTGCCGCGCTCGATCTCGATTTCCTGCCGCTTTTCCAAGAGCGTTATGATCTCATCATCCCAAAGGAGCACCACGAGAGCGCCAAGCTTATGCCCCTGCTCCAATTGCTCGGCGACCCTGAATTCCAAAGGACAGTAGTATCCCTCCCGGGTTACTCAACCGATTCGATGGGGGAAATCATCGCCGTTATTGATTAACACTCAGTCCTGATAGATGTGATGGAATGCTATTCTGAGCCGAAGCGAAGCATCCCGTTCTTCGAACAAGGGGGGCTCCTTGACATGAACGAGATTCTTCGTCGCTATGCTCCTCAGAATGACATTGGCCAGGTAACTATCATTTCGAGCGAGCCGTGAAGCGGCGACCGAGAAATCCCTGGGATGTTGCTCGTGAAAGCTCCATCTCCGAAGCCGAATGTAGCCCCTTAATGTCATGCTGAGCGGATCGAAGCATCTCGTTCTTCGAACAAGGGGGGCTTCTTGATATGAATGAGATTCTTCGTCGCTGTACACCTCAGAGTGACATTAAGTGGGAACCTGTCATGTTGAGTGGAGTGAAGCATCTCGTTCTTCGAACTGATGGCTGAGTCTAGCCAGAAACGAGATACTTCGTCCCTGCGCTTCTCAGAATGACATCACCCCATCTGTATCATCATGACTTACAATTAACTAGCCGACGCGCTTTGATAAGATAGCCGTCTGTACATTAACTTAGGAGGTTTCAGAATATGTCCATTCCCAAGATAGGTGAAGCCGCTCCGGACTTTGAAGTCCTTGACGATACGGGCGAGACGATCCATCTCTCCGATTATCTCGGCAAGGAAGTTGTCCTATATTTCTATCCCCGGGCTGATACGCCTGGCTGTACGAAAGAAGCTTGTGCGTTCCGCGATGATTACAGTGCTTATTCAGATCAGGGTGTCGTCATCCTGGGCGTGAGCCCTGACTCTATGAAAAAACAGGCGAAATTCAAACAGAAATTTCAACTGCCATTCGCCCTGCTAGCCGACGATGACCACAAGATCAGCGAGATCTATGGCGTATGGGGACCCAAGAAGTTTATGGGCAAGGAATATGAGGGCGTACACAGGACCACGTTTTTGATCGATGCAGGGGGGAAGATCAAACAGGTCTTCAAGAAGGTCAAACCCGCAGAACACAGCAAGGAAATCCTGGAAGCGTTTGAAAAAGATGCTGCTTGAGGATCTTTAAGCTCCGATCTGAACGATAAAAAGTGACCTTGATGTCTTGCGCTAAGAGATAAAAGTCCATCAGGCATCCCTCAATACTAGCTGGATGTGACCAATGGACTATGGAATATTTCACCTGCCAGAATCTATAATTTAATAGTCGTCACATGGCCTTTTTGCCAATGTCTCGACTGCCCCCAGGCTTGCCCCCCTCAGGTCTGGGGGTGTTTCTTTAAGCTTGAATCTCATTCTGAAGCAGCCTAAATTGTCCTCGATTCCAGGACATCTTCTCCCCTCATAGATCCCTGGAGCTTGGGTGAATTAACTAAAGGCTGGCCAACGGAACACCTTGAGATCCACACATAAACCTGATGATAACTGGTTGCTTGATGGCGGCGGGCTGACACACGGGTCGGCCCCTACGCCTTATTA
>SOIH01000036.1 GCA_004376895.1 Anaerolineales bacterium
AAAGGCGGGGGGTTCCGGTTGGTCGGCCAGCTCTCTCATCATAGCAAAAAATTTGCCATGATGAGCCTCACTGACACCAAACCCGGACTGCGCAGGCGACCGGCTCTGACTCGGCACTCGACGCGCCAAGTTGGGCTTGGGTTGCCCCTGTCCCATCGCCGGTTGGATACGACTCGACGCCGCCTGCAGGCGCTCGTCCTCACCCGGCCAGGCGGCTTGCGCCCGGCCCGCATCGAGTCGCTCATCTTCCACAAATCGTGCCAGCCATGCAGAGAACAAATCGCGTTGGACTGGTCCCACGCCACAGCCGCAAACATGCCACCGTTGAGAAAGCGGTTTCTTTTCAAGCCCTCCACACAGGCATATCTGGCTGAGACGAGTAGAGCCGGTCGCAAATTCGACGATCTCACCGCCAGCGTTCCCAGCTTTGCGTTTGAGATGGTTGACGAATGCGCCCGGCCCGCGAAAATTGACCGACTTTCCGAACCTCTTTTGGAAAGCGCGGTAGGAGAGTTTTTCCAGTTTGAATATGTCCCCCTGAGCCACGATCCGGTTGATCATGCGCCCGTGCAGGCTTTTGCGGTATGCGGCCTGTTTGCGCTGCAGTTCGGCCAAATGCCGGCGTGTCTCGATGTAGCGCTGTGAGTCATGCCAGTGGCGCTTGCCCCGTTTGCAGGTGCCATCAGGGTTGAAGTTGGCCGGATTGTTGGCGCGGCGCTGACGGTTGAGTTTTCGTTGCAGTTTGCGAATGGCCTTGTGCTGTGGCTTCAACTCGTCGCAGAAGCGTTCCAGTGTGGCACCCTGTTTCGAGACCACTGCGATAGTGGACGGACCGATGTCCAACCCGACTGCGCCGTTGCCGAGCGGGTGCTGCGTTTTCCGATAAGGCTTACCTTCACAGACCAGTTGGGCGTAGAAGCGATTGCGCCCGTTCAGCTTGCGGCGCACAATGCGGACAAATTTGACAGGGCAAGCCAACCCATGTGCGATGACTTCATCCTTTGGGTTGATCAAAGCAGACAACTCCAGGCCTAACCACTTGACGGTATTTTCGCGCCACAAGATGCCGCTGGTATTAGTCTTGCCTTCCACCGAGTCAAACCAGCCTTTACCCTTGAAGCGCGGTTTGCCTTTCTTACCAAAAGCGTATTGCTGCACTGCGAAAAAAGCACGGGTGGCGAGTTTTTGAATCGTCAGACTGTCCAAATGTTCACCCAGCCAAGCCTGCCCGAACTGCTTGGCGTAGGCGTGCAGGTCATATTCCCGAAAACCCTCTTGCTCATGGGCGACGCGAAAAGCGGAGTTCCGCGCTTTCGCCACAGGTGAGTTTTTGGTTCCCTTCGGCATTCGCCGCGCTGCTTGATAGGCTTTCAAAGCGCGCAGTTTTTCCAGTCGTTTCAGGCTCTCGCCCAGACAGGCATTGTAGACCAGGCGGGCGCAATCCAGCCGCACCAGCAAAACGCGCTCGGAGGCAGGGGTAACTTTTAGCTGTATTTCGCAGACGAAGGAAGGCGTTCTAGCGCGAGACATTCACATCCCTATCTGGTTTTTGATATACTGTTTGATCACCGCCAACGGCGCGCCGCCCACGGTCGCCACAAAATACGAATGCGTCAACAAGGTAGACAAGCGGGAGTTTATTAGCACACATGTTCTGTATTATACAACAAGTCGCTATATGCTGCGGGCCCTTCGCACTGAAAAGCACCCATCTCCCTTCTCTTTGTTTTCCACTGCCCAGGGGTGGGGAAAACATCTGCCTTATATCCCCACCGCTATACCATCCTGGTATCTCACCCCCGTCAGTTCCGGGGGTCGAAGGAAAGCGGGGGGCTTTACGGCGACTCTTGGTAAATTGAGGTTTTATTGTTCCGTTCGCTGCAATCCCGATTGTTTTTGACCTATCTCCTGGTGGCAGGCTTGGCACTGCTCTTCGTCGCCGCCAGCCTGCTATTTATTATGTTAGGTAGCACGTTCGGAGACCAACGAGTGTATCTCAACTTGGAGCGTAGCCTTCCAATAATTACCCGTGGACAGGGGAGGCTTCTCCTTGAATTGGAGGGAGAGGAACTTATCTCGACGATCGAGCGCATGGATCAGATTTCGAATGCGCGCATCATCATCGTCAGCCCACAGGATAAAGTGTTGGCCGATAGTCGTTCAACGGAAAGCCCGGTTACCGATGATGTGCTCCAGCAGAGCGGCATAGGGCAAGAGATCGTGCGGGGACGTTTCGGCGAGCCGGGTGATGGCGTATGGCTCTATATATCCCAGCCGTTGGTTCAGCGCTTCCGGATCATCCTTGCCTCGCCCCGCCCGACACTGATGAACCTACGTCTGTGGTGGGATAGCGTCTTGCGCCCCATCCTTCAGGCTGCAGGGATTGCATTGTTCCTGTCGATCTTCTTGTCATGGCTGATGTCGCGTTGGGTAGCTGCACCTTTGGACCGGATGGCTGAGGTCTCCCGGGCTGTGGCGGCGGGTGATTACGATCAACGCTTGCAACCGGGTGGTCCGCAGGAAGTGAGGGGTCTTGCACTCACTTTCAATGAGATGGTCGAGCGCGTCCAGGCAGGACAGAAAGCCCAGCGCGATTTTGTCGCCAACGTCTCCCACGAGCTCAAAACACCACTGACCTCTATTCAGGGGTTCGCGCAAGCAATCCTTGATGGCACCGCGCAGGACCAGGATTCGCAGCAACACGCAGCGCAGGTCGTCTATGACGAAGCCCAGCGATTGCACCGGTTGGTGGAAGATCTGCTTGAGCTGGCGCGCATGGACGCTGGGCAGATTGACTTTCACCAGGACCGTGTCGATATAACGGCGCTTCTTTCAGCCGTTGTTGAGCGCCTGAGCGTAAAAGCTGCCGAGGCGGGAGTGAATGTCATCCATAATGTCGGTCAATTGCCCGTCTTGATCGGTGACGGCGATCGCCTAGCGCAAGTCTTCATGAACTTAATCGACAATGCCATTAAACACACCCCGGAAGACGGACAGGTATCCATCTGGGGGGAGTATGCAGATGGGTGGATCTCCATCCATGTCGAGGACTCCGGGGTTGGCATACCAGAGGAGGAACTCTCACGCATATTCGAGCGCTTCTATCAACTGGATAAGGCTCGCCCGGGGGGCATGGATCGAGGCGTGGGTCTAGGTCTCGCTATCTCGCGTGAGATTGTTCGCAGTCACCAGGGACGGATGGTCGCACAGAGCGAACTAGGGCGGGGCAGCCGCTTTACAGTTCAGCTGCCAGTGGTCCGCGCAGACGACACAACGCTGGCCGCAGACCGAGTGTAAGCTGCCAATAATTCCGGTCTACTTCAACACCTAGGGCTGCCTAAAAAGCAGCGTTGTACAGCTCAGCACAATGCTAAATCGCAGGAGCCGACCAACGTGTCGGCCCATTCTTTATTAAATCAAGGGTAACTACTCAGGGCCCCCAGCGGAATTGTCATTCTGAGGAGCAGAGCGACGAAGAATCTCGTTCATGGCAAGGAGCACAATTCAGTTCAAAGAATGAGATGCTTCACGGAGTTTAGCCTGAGCGAAGCCGAATGGGTTCAGCATGACAAGTTCCTGAATAATGTCATTCCTTTGCCGTTTTCCGGCTTTCTCGAAAGGACATAATCGGGAATGATTCCTCGTCCGTGTCATTTCGAGGAGCAAAGTGACAAGAAATCCTTGAGACGACACAATACTTCGTGCGAGATTCTAAGGAAGGAGAATCCCTTCGTTTCCAGAGATGGAGCTAGCAAGAGCGACATCATAGGGATTTCTCGCTTCGCTCGAAATGACATTTATTAAAGAAATCTTCTCGTCCTTGTAATTGCGAGGAACGAAGTGACGAAGAAGTCTCCTCCTGAAAATGCGGGAGGTTTCAGCTCAGACCTCAAGGTGCAGGATGCGCCTGCGACCGGAAGCAGAACTTCCTGACTCCATAAAAGGGGGAGGCGTTTAGGGCAGACCCCGGATCGGTCAACCGCAGGATCTTGAGTAATCAGCCAGATTGTGACGTGTGATGAATTGGTTCCAGAAAAACAGGAGCTTCTACAACTGAAGGAATAGACGAGTTTGCCACCTTTTTCCAGTGTTTGGTGGAGAACCTATTATAAAAACTCTGCCCAGCAGTACCACCGTTTGAACAGGCAGCGTATGTTTTTCCGATATAATGTTGAAAATTCTGCGTCAGGAGGGGATGGATGGGTTCGAATAGCAGTTCAAAAGTAAAGTGGTTTGTCATCGCCCTGGTTAGTATCATGGCGGCGTGTCTGACTTGTGCAGTGGCGATTTTCCTAGTTGTCCGTTGGGGTGTGACACAGGTAGAGCAGGCGGAATTACAGGACTATCTCCCAGAAGAAAGTGAGCCGACACGTATGCCTCTGATCTCCCCTTCAGAGGAGCCTGAGGATATCGACCTCTCATTTTTAACTCTCGAGCAGCTGGCATCTACGATCGTGCCCGTCAATGATCCCATCGAACTTGCTGAGCGCCTGCGCGGGCTGAAGGATGTCCCCCGGATCTTGGCTGAGGAAGCCGATCCCATTCCCGTCGGAACCGTCGATACTTTCTGGGTAAGCAATGTCGACACGATCGAAAACTTCGAAGTTCAAGCCGAGATGGTATATGCAACCGATCATGTTTACTTCTGGGTGGAACAGGGTGTCGACTTTGATCCCGATGACTTAAAAGCCTTGGTGGATGACTTCGAGGAGGGTGCCTATCTTACGAATAGGTCCTTCTTCGGGAGCGAGTGGTCGCCTGGAGTCGATGGCGACGTGCATCTCTATATCCTCTATGCAACAAATCTTGGTGCGGTGGCGGGTTATTATTCATCAGCTGACGAACTCTCCCCGCTTGCGCACCCGTACTCAAATGGGCATGAGATGTTCTACTTGAGCGCGGATAATGTGGATCTGTGGGAGGAATTCACCTACAGCGTCCTGGCTCATGAGTTTCAACACATGATCCACTGGAACTTAGATCGGAACGAAGAAACCTGGTTGAACGAAGGGTTCTCGGAACTAGCCGCACATTTAAGTGGTTTCAATATTGGGGGATGGGATTATGCCTATGCGGAAGACCCCGATCTCACACTCACTTACTGGCCGACGAGCGGTGGGGCACAATACGGGCAAGCCTTCATGTTTGTTACCTATTTTCTCGACCGCTTCGGCTCAGAGGCGACACAGGCGGTGGTGGCCAATACGAAGAATGGTCTCGATTCGATAGATCGAACGTTAGATGCCATGAGCATTGTCGACAACCAAACCGGTGCGCCGATCACTGCAGATGAGGTCCATCGTGATTGGGCTATTACGATGCTGGTTAATGATCCTTCTATCTCTGACGGTCGTTATACGTTCCATTCCTATATCGCTCCGCAGGTGGGTTTCAGTGACCAATTCATTGCCTGCCCGACTGGGTCGCAGGAACGGCAGGTAAACCAGTATGGGATCGATTACATACATATCGAGTGCGAGGGCACGTATTCACTCTCGTTTGATGGCGCTTCCGTCGTGCCGGTGCTTCCAGGTGAGGCTCATTCCGGCGACTTCACTTTTTGGTCAAACCGGGGTGATACGTCAGATATGACCTTGACGCGCACATTTGATCTCCGGCAGGTCGAAGAACCGGTAGAGGCCAGCTACTGGGTATGGTATGACATCGAGGAGGGGTGGGATTACCTCTACCTCGAGGTTTCTCCTGATGGCGGGGATACTTGGCAGATCCTTGAGACGCCATCCAGCACGGCTGAGGACCTCTCGGGAAACTCCTTTGGCTGGGCGTACACAGGGTATAGCGGCGGCGGAGAGGAGCCACGATGGATTCAGGAGAAGGTTGATCTCTCAGAATTTGCTGGGCACGAGATCCTTCTGCGATTCGAGTACATCACGGATGCCGCAGTGAACGGTGATGGACTGCTCCTCGACGATCTTTCGATCGAGGCGATCGACTATTTTGAAGATTTCGAGACGGATGAAGGTGGCTGGCAGGCGGCGGGTTTTGTGCGCCTTTACAATCGCTTGCCGCAGACCTACAGCGTGGTACTCGTTGAGCAGGGGCGTGAAATACAAGTCCGAGAGCTAACCTTAGATGAAAATAACCACGCTGAAATTGAGATCACATTCGATAAGAGCACTCGGGACGCGGTTCTGATCGTGACAGCGACGACTCGCCACACATGGCAGCCGGCGGCATATATCGTTGAATTAAAGTGACCCCATAACGAGTCGCTAAAGCTCTGCTCCGGATGTGGGAATGCCGGGATTCATTTGACCAGCTAGTCACATCCGGGTTGGAAGCTAAGTGAGCCAGTAAAGAAGATAGAACCGGGTATAGCAGAAGCTATGCCCGGTATTGT
>SOIH01000104.1 GCA_004376895.1 Anaerolineales bacterium
GCATGTCAGCTTTCTCTGTCCAGGTATCTGTCGCCGGATCATATTCCTCTACCTTTTTGAGGCTGATGGGGGTACTCCCACCTCCGATAGCATAGATTCTCCCATTCACCACACTGGTGGCTATAAAGATCCTTCTTGTTGGCATGTCAGCTTTCTCTGTCCAGGTATCTGTCGCCGGATCATATTCCTCTACCTTCTTAAAGCTACCTATACCTCCGATAGCATAGATTTTCCCATCCACCATACTGATGGATAAGCCCCATCTTGCCGTTGGCATATCGGCCTTCTGCGTCCAGGTGGCTGCTCTGGCACTGGCGGCACTGGTGAGCACAATAACGGTCACCAATCCGACTAAGACGAATGTAATTTTGCTTTTCTTGCGACTATTGTTTGTTTTCATTTTCCTTACTCCCTCAGATTAGGTTTTTTCCGGTTGTTCCTATTGATTTCCAACTTGTTCATCTGCACGATGGCGGGCATCGAGATCAACCCCTCACCTCTCCTTTCCCGTCCCGACAGTTATCTACCGGGACGGGATAGAGAGATGTAATGCGCGAGCATCCTTTACTTATACACCTTCACCACCTCGGACTGAATCAATGTGGTATCAGCGCCCTCGGCAGTAAACTCCAAAAAGTGCGTATTGATGGCGTAGATGCAGTTGCCAAATCCTGTGATAGTAGTCGGGATCGAAAAATCGTCACTCAAGATATTCTTAACAAACGTGCCCTGGGTAAGATCATCCGATAGCTCGACTACGGCAATCTTTTGAGCGAAATTCTGCATAATATAAAGTGTACGCCCATCCATGTAGAGTCCATCGCCATTTGCGAATAATTGTTCATCTCCCTGGATGTTTACCGGAGATGCGGCTCCACTTTCGGTATCCACCAGGTAAAGAACGCCTGTAGAAATATTAATTATCACCAGTTCTTTGCCATCGAAATCTCCCACGAGACCATTAGCATTAAATCCCTCAGGGTCCATCTCGAAGCCTGTCATTTCAATTTTTTCTACAGTAGATGAAAAAACCTTCCCATCATTTTCAAGGGGTAACTTGTACAGAGTCGTACTAACAGAATCCGTACAATACACGGCCGTCTCCGTGACCAACACGTCGTTTATTACCAGTTCATCACCGAAAATGATTTCTCCCAATAATCGTCCGCTGGTGGCGGTGTAAACTTTTAATCCCTGTTCCCAGCGAGGACCGGCGAAGCCCCCTGAATGACCTGTTGCGGCATAAAGATAATCTGTGCGCGCATCATAGGACAAACCAGCTACAGGTTTTCCCGTAGGCGGCACGAGAATCTGCCCTTCTCCTGTAATTAAATTTCCCTTGTAAATAGCTCCGGCCTTAGTGAGATTGCCTGACCAGGACACGGTGCCAACAAAGAAGTCCTGATCTTTGCCCATCTCTATTCCCTCGGCTTCAAAGCCGACAGGAATTGGAATGAGATCCGGCCAAATGACTCGGCTGGTTTGGTCTATCTCATGGGTCAGCACGGTAGTGCTAAGGGTGGCTGTAAGTATGATTGCCGCGGAAAGCAGCACGGCACTCCTGTGTAAACGGTTTGTGATTGTATTTTTCATGATTCGATTCTCCATTCTTGTTTTATTTGGCGGTTTGCAGTATCATTAAATGAGCCTTGCCTCGGGCGTGCAAACCATACGCTTGAGTGGGGCTGGGCCGGTGAGTCTTTTGCATGGTGGTGCGACACTCACCGGCTGCTTTTTGTTTTCGCTATTCGGTTTTTCGGTATTCGGTTAAACTGAAAGCCTTAAATTCATACTTCACACTTCATACTTCTTCCAACCTCCTTTCCATCATTGAGTGTGTTTCTATTTTCTCAATACGATTGTTTGTGCTCATTTCTCGTTCTCCTTCTTTCGCTGCTCGGCTTCGAGGGCGTTGATCCTCTCAAATGAAGGCGCTCGCAAGAAATGAGCGGTCTTTTCGGCGTCGATGGCGCAGATAATATTGCCGTCCGGAGAAAATTGGACCGAACCTAGAATCGGCCAAACGCCTGTGCCGAATCGTGCGATTTCCTGCCTGGCCGAGACATCCCATAACATGAGCGCCCCTTTGCTGCGGCTGCCTGAAACCAGTCGCCGGCCATCCGGCGAAAAGGCAACGCTGTGAACAGATCTCAGCATGCGCAACCGACCTGCGGGCTGGCGGGTTTGCCAGTTCCAGAGGCAGATGAAATCTCCTCTGGAAGCCGAGGCCAGCAACGGTTCGGTCCGTGAAACGGCGATGACACCGGACCTTCTTGTGTTGATGTGAATCCTTACCGGTTCCTTCGATTGCTCAAGATCCCACCACACTAGACCCGCTCCGCTTGGGTACAGAAGCAAATCCGAATCCTCTGGAATCGCGTAGTAGTTTTTTCTGTAGGATCCAATATTGAGTCCTGCTTCCACCCTGGATCTCAATTGCCAGGTTTCGACGTTCCATAGAGAGATCTTGTTGCCGGACTCCAGAGCAACCAGTGACTTGCCATCAGCCGAAAATCCCACCGGTAGAATCCGTCCCGGTGGAGTGGTTCGGTGAGCAATGACTTGAAGGTCTCGCGCATCCAACACCCACAACTCCCCTGACCCGGTTCCTGCGATCAGGTGGTCTTCATCACCAGATAGGATGATCGAACTGTCAGGACCGAGTTCGCCAGATATCGAATGCTGTTTCTGGAATGTCGTCGCATCCCAGGTGCTGACGGATCCGCTATCGTCAATCGTGTAGAATGACCGGCTGTCCGCTGAAAAAACCACTTGTTGGACCGGTTCGGCCAACAGGCGTTCTCGAAACGCCGGCTGCGGCGCATTTAGGTCCCATTCAAGGATTCGTCCATCTTTGCCCGCGCTGACCGCACGGGACTCGTCGGATGTCAGCGAAAGACCGTACACTTCCGATTGATGCCCTTTTAACACCCTTGTGGTGACCCGACGATTCATGTCCCAAACACGAATGGTGTTGTCGGCGCTGGAGCTTATTAGTTGTTCACCGTTCGCCGAAAACGTTAACGACGTTACCCAATCACCGTGACCAGTCAGTGGAGGTTCTTGCTCCCACGAGGTGGTATTCAGCAGTCCAATTTCGCAAATCTCATATCCGGAACCAATCGCCACGTAACGACCATCAGGAGATATTGCCAAGGTAGTCCCATCGTCTGGAGCAGGCTGCCGATGCTCAATACGACCGGTGGCAACGTCGACAATCTTCAACTCGTCCGCTCCGCCTATGGCCAACCGATGGCCGTCTGGAAAAAAGGCAACATCAAGAGGAGCCCAACGACCCTCAACTGGCCATTGATGGATGATTTCCTTCCCGCGCCAATCCCAAAGAGCGGCCCCGGAGGAAGCAAGTGTGGCAAGCGTTTTGTCATCAGGCGAAAACGATAAATGCCCAACTCTTGTCTCAGACGGGATCACGGTATCCAATTCCCATGTGGCGGTATCATAAATGTGGATTTCGTGTGCGTCATTCCCACCACCACGATGTAGCGCCAGATGTTTCCCTGAATTCGAAAACTCAAATCCATATAATGAGCCGCTGGGAAGGTGAACGTGCCTGAGCTCCTCCCTGGTCTGGAAATTCCACAACCGCCGGATATGATACTGACCCGCAGGCCCCAGATGGAATTCGCTGGATACCATATATCGTTGATCGGGGCTGATTCGTACCGCGAATACTTCATCCATTTCTTCCGGAGTATCCCAGATGTGGACGGCGTCACTTTGGGATTGCGCCCAGGCGTATCGCCATTCCCAGCCGCGGAAGTCCGGTTCTCCAGGTTCCGGAACGTGTCGACTCACAATGTCCTGCACCCGGCCGAACAGGTTTTCCTCCAAAGCGCGAAACGCCACAGACATGTCGGAATTGTACGCGCGCTGCAGGGCGTTGACCTCACTTTCCCTGGCCTTGACCTCGCTTTCCCTGGCGTTGACCTCGCTTTCCCTGGCCTTGTGTTCTTCTTGTACCGCTCTTTCGCGGGCGACATTCGCTATCCATGCCTGCCACACGCTGATCCCCGTACCTAACAATAAAGCAATGACAACAGCGGCGACGGCCGTGTAAACGACTTTGTTTCGACGCCAGGCCTTCTGGAGCTGATAAACCACAGTCGGCGGACGGGCAATGACCGGTTCGTTGCTCAGATGTCTTGCGACGTCCAACGCCAAACCGTTCGCCGTCTCGTAGCGGCGCGTCCGGTCTTTCTCCAGACACTTCATCACGATCCAGTCCAGGTCGCCGCGAAGAAGAGAGATCAGCCTGGGGGAATCTGTCGAATGACGTGCCGCCGTCGTGGATTGCTCTTGGATTTGAAGCGTTGCGAATTTGGTGCTTGGTCTCTGCGGCTCCTGTTCCCGGATGATCTTGCGCATCTCATCAATGCCCGACTGCATCAGCTCTTTCTCATCAAATGGTGTTCTGCCTGTGAGCAACTCGTAGAGCAACACGCCGAGGCTGTAGATATCCGAGCGAGTGTCGATGTCCAGACCGCTCATCTCCGCTTGTTCGGGACTCATGTACGCAGGGGTGCCAATGAACTGATTGTGCTGGGTGTAGATTGTCATCTCAGTCAGTTCCTGTTGCGTTGCCTTGGCTATGCCAAAATCAATGATCCTGGGCACTGGAACGCCATCGTGCAACGTAACCAGGATATTGGAGGGTTTGATGTCCCGGTGAATAATCCCCTTCTGGTGAGCGTGCTGGACTGCATTACAAACCTTGATGAACAGATCGAGGCGGTCCTTAGTTGAGAGCTTTTGCTGATCGCAATACTTGGTGATGGGAATCCCTCTGACCAGTTCCATGACGAAATAGGGCCGGCCTGTTTCAGTCGCTCCGGCATCCAACACTTTGGCGATGTTCGGATGGTCCATCATGGCCAATGCCTGGCGCTCGGCTTCGAAGCGGGCGACAACCTGCCTGGTGTCCATCCCTAATTTGATGATCTTAAGAGCCACCCGCCTTTTCACAGGTTTCTTCTGCGCGGCCGCCCAGACCACACCGAAGCCACCTTCACCGATTTTTTCGAGGAGCTTGTACCGACCAATGATAGAACCGGGACCTTCAGTTGACGGAGATGTATCCAGAGTGGCATTTAGATCAATCTCTGGAGCTTCAAGAAAACTGTCCTTTACTTCCCGGGCTTTTAACAAAGCCTCGATACGGGCCAACAGTTCGGCATCGCCGTGGCACGCTGTTTCAAGATAGGCTTTCCGCTCTTCTGGTGGTTTTGAGACCACCTCGTGGTATATGGTTTCTTCGTTCTTCATCAGCTCGGCACACATAAGTTACTCCATTCAATTCAGCTTCAATATACAGTGCGTAAAACAGGAGTGGATTCCCTCAACAAAATTTAAAAAATCCCAAAAAACTGCTTGTCATCCCTATGTGGAATCGGCGGCCTTCGTTATTGCCACACGCAGCCAAGACCGGGCGTAATCCCAATGCCGCTCAGCGGTAGCAGGCGAAATGCCCAAAACTTCGGCCGTTTGTTCCGAAGTCAAACCGGCGAAATAACGGAGTTTCACCAAGTCGGCCTTGATTTTGTCCTTATTACCAAGTTTCCGCAAAGCTTCATCCAGGACAATCAGATCGTCCGTTGGAAGAACCTTACCGCCCATGAAAATCGCCGCATCAAGTTCGATTCTCTGGTGACCGCCACCACGCTTTAGACTCCTCTTGCGTCTCGCGCTGTCAATCAGAATTCGCCGCATGGCTTCCGCCGCAGCGGCGAAGAAGTGACCGCGGCTATTCCAATCCTGGAGTTGTGAACCTACCAGCCGAATGTAGGCTTCATGAACCAGAGCTGTAGCCTGAAGTGTCTGGCCGGGCGGTTCCTGCGACATCTTTTGAGCAGCCAAACGGCGCAGTTCCTCATAAACTAATGGGAGCAGTTTGTCTGCAGCTTTCGCATCGCCTTGTTCAATTGCAGTCAAAATGCGTGTGACATCGGTCATACTTATTCTCAATAACAGATTTCTTCCATCTCTGGTCCAAGGCTCGTGGTGACAAACCCAAAAGTGCAGGTGGCTCTCTTTATATGCCTGTGCAAGTTAGGTTATCCTTAATAGGGATAAAATAATTCTATCAGAAATGTGGTGACGATTCAAGTATTTGTGTGTGATAGATAGTTTCACATTGAGTTGTAAAATACCAGAATTCTTCGAAAAGTCACCTCTTTCAGGAGCTGTAAAACACCGCGATTTTCAAGTGACATCATGTCACCATTTTGACACCACAGATGTCAAATTTGACGATTGTTGGAAGCACTAAACCTCAAAATCTTGTCTAAAAACTAACATTTTTTCATTAATATCGGATTAAGTATACGGT
>SOIH01000172.1 GCA_004376895.1 Anaerolineales bacterium
GTTCTAGCCCATAGTATGCCGCCATCGCATCGGAAGTGGAATGGATATCCACAAGATTCCGAAGCTTTTGTCGTTCTTCACGAGGGATGAGTTCAATCGAAGTCATTTTGAAAGAGATTCTATAGGCGAGGTTGGTTGTCGCCAAGCCAGAGGGTGATATTTTTCGGCAGATAACTCTTCAAGAAAAGCTTCACTTCAGCATAATTTCTGGGTAGATGCGAATATCGGCAATTTCAGGCCCAAGGCTGAAAATGGAAATTCGATATTCAATTTCCTCATTAATCGCGCTCTTGACTCGCCCTTCCCAGACATTCATTCCAATAGGCTCCCCCTTTGTGTCCAAAGCCACTCCCACAACGCGCACAAGAAATTCGTCCCCCTCATGAGACGTGATCGAGAGCCTTCCACTGACTTCTGCCAATCTCTTTTCTGCCTTATAAATCGTTATGGTCTCAAGCACATCGATCACAGGCAGCTCATCCATTAGGTCTGCAACTTGCACTGCAGAGAGAAGATCAACATGAAAACTGGAATATCCTGACGGCCTACGGTCGAATATCGCGATCAAAGGAATTTCCTGCCCGGTTTGTATTTGGCTAATTGGTGCGTATACGATTAGATTGTCTAAAATCAGTCCATCCCGATTATGCAAAGTAATATGTGCCGAAACGCCAGCAACCATAAACTCTTCGGTGTTTGTAATGGAGACCATACAAACATACGCTAACGATGGACTCTCGTAGCAACCCAAAGTCTTTAAGTGGACAGGGATAGGTGTCGGAGTGGGCAATAAAATATCGACCGGCTCACCTTCAGGACCAGGAATTCTGATCTCCTCGCCGATACGAAGCAGGTTGGGATCGATCTCAGGATTTATCAGAACGATATTGTCAAATTGAACACCATACCGAAAGGCAATTTCCAGGAGTGTCTCGCCTTGTTGAATAATGTGAACAAATGGGGTTGGCGTCGGTCCAGCAGGGATCAGCGTGCCAATCTGAGTGAGCGAACTCACTGGCTTTGATGTCGGCGTGTTCGAGGAAAATGACCGAAGGGTTGCGGTAGGTAAAGGAGCACGCTTCTTCTCTACACTGGAGCAAGCTGCCAGCAAGGAAAGCACGAGAACTACGGACAAGTACAGATGGCTTTTCTCCATTATCTCTAGATTATACCAATGGGGGGTAGCAAGGAATATGACGCTATGCTAGACTTCCGAATGCAGTACGGAGGGGAACGAAGTGGCAGCTGAAACATCAAAAACCTTGACCGAAGCAATCGCCGCTGTACGTCTGGGCGACCGACGGCATGCACGTGAGCTGCTATCTCGATTATTGCGCGCCGATTCCCAGAATGCGGAATACTGGGTATGGATGAGCGCGGTTGTAGACTCGCCGCGCGAGCGTGTGTATTGTCTTGAATCCGCACTAAAAATCGACCCGACCAATCGCGCTGCCATGCGTGGTCTTGTTTTATTCGGAGCGCGTTCGCCTTCCACGGCCGATCTTTCACGAGCGCTTAAGGTTCCGCGTCGTGAAATCGCCCCCAAGGAGATCACGCCAACACCAGAAGAAAAGCCGATCGTACAACCAACTCAGAGAAAACCTGCTGCTAGCCCATTCAAACCGAAGAGACGCAGGTCATTTATCCAGGTTATGGGAATCGTTTTGCTCTCCGGCATCGCTGTCGCTGCTGTCGTCGGAGTTGTGTACTTGCTCGAACCAATGTTCGCTCCGAGATTCCTCGGCATGGCTTCCACGCTTCCGCCTCCCAGCCCCACCGCAACGGATACACCTCTGCCAGGCACTCCGACGGCCACCCCGATCCCCGCTGCGACACGCATAATCCGCACGCCTATTTCCACTGATTTCGTATTGACTCCATTGGCTTTATTAGTCTCTGCAACGAGCACACCAACACCGATTGCTGGCTTCACACCCC
>SOIH01000084.1 GCA_004376895.1 Anaerolineales bacterium
CTGACGGGGGTTCGACCCCCATCAGTCCTGGGGGTGAGATACCAGGATGGTATAGTGGGTGGTAGTTGACGGGATAATAAGACCCGTCCGTCGGGAGGTTAGACGTGGAATTTAAGAAGATCTGTGTGCTCGGTTTAGGCTATATCGGCCTGCCAACGGCGAGCACATTTGCAACTCATGGTGTGCAGGTCGTCGGAGTAGATGTCAATCAGCGTGTTGTCGAAGTCTTGCGCAACGGCGAGATCCATATCCATGAGCCGGGGCTCCGGACGCTCGTACAAGCTGCATTTCATTCAGAAAATCTTCGCGTAACTGAACAGCCTGAGCCAGCGGATGCCTTCATCATCGCTGTTCCGACGCCGATTACTCCGGAAAAGCAAGCCGATATGCAGTATGTTGTCGCGGCAACCGAGTCGATCGTGCCGCATATACAAGCGGGCAATCTAGTGATGCTTGAATCGACATCGCCTCCACGCACAACCGTAGATCTGCTGGCACCGATCCTCGAGCGTTCCGGCCTCAAAGCTGGCGAAGATTTTTTCCTGGCCTATTCACCCGAGCGGGTCCTTCCCGGAAGAATATTGCAGGAGTTGATCGAGAACGCGCGCGTCATCGGGGGGATCAACCGTGTCTCCGCGGAGGCGGGAAGGGATCTCTACTCCCTCTTCGTTCGAGGTGAAATCCTGCTCGCGGATGCCACTTCAGCGGAGATGGTGAAGCTGATGGAGAACACTTACCGCGATACGAATATCGCCTTAGCGAACGAGTTCTCCCGTTTAGGCTTGCATTATGGTGTGGACATATGGCGCGCCATTGAAATTGCCAATCTCCATCCGCGCGTGAATATCTTGAAACCCGGACCCGGCGTAGGCGGACATTGTGTCAGTGTCGATCCCTGGTTTCTGGTAGAAGGGGCTCCAGAATTGACGCCGCTCATACGTCAGGCGCGCGAGGTGAATGACGCTCAGCCCGAGAATGTGATCGCGCTCGTGGAAGAGACCCTTGGCGATCTGAAAGGGCGGCGGATTACCGCACTCGGACTTAGCTATAAGCCCAACGTAGATGACCTGCGTGAGAGCCCGGCGATTGAGATCGTTCGAGCGCTCGTTGGGAAAGGTGCAGAAGTCCTGTTCTACGAACCCTTCGCACAGGGCGCAGAGGTTGAAGGTGCGCGCGAGGCACCGTCGTTGGAAGAAGCTTTTCAGGGGTCAGAGGGGATTGTCCTGCTCGTCGACCATAAAGTATTTCACGATCTCGACCCGACGTGGGTCGCAGGATTCCTCGAAGTCAAAACTGCCATCGATGCCTGCGGTGCCTGGGATCGTCAGGTTTGGCGGGATGCTGGATTCCAGATAGAGGTCCTCGGGGTTGGGAAAGAAAATGGCTGATGGCCGATTGAAAGTCCTCTCGATCTTTGGAACGCGACCGGAGGCGATCAAGATGGCGCCGGTGGTGAACCGGCTTTCTGTCACGCCGGATGTTGAATCCTTGGTTTGTGTGACGGCCCAACACCGGCAGATGCTGGATCAGGTGCTTGATCTATTTGCGATTACCCCGGATTTTGACCTGGATTTAATGCGGCCAGATCAGTCTCTTGCGGACCTCACGGCCACGGTGATCCAGGGCTTGGATGCTGTCGTGCGCGACACGCAGCCGGATTGGGTCCTCGTGCAGGGAGATACAACGACTGTGATGGCGGCTGGATTACTCGCGTATTATCACCACGTTCGCGTTGGTCACGTCGAGGCAGGTTTGCGCACGGGTGATAAATGGCAGCCGTTTCCGGAGGAGGTCAACCGCAAGGTCACTGGAGTGGTCGCCGATCTCCACTTTGCACCAACGGAACAATCCAGGGACAATCTGTTACATGAGGGTGTGAATGCTGAGAGCATCGTTGTCACCGGCAATCCCGTTATCGATGCCCTCTATG
>SOIH01000179.1 GCA_004376895.1 Anaerolineales bacterium
CGGTCTCATACACCGTGAGACACCTGGGGGCGATCGCGGGCATAATGATCACCGCCTCGCATAATGCACCTCGCTACAACGGGGTGAAGCTCAAGGCCGCGCAGGGTTACTCAGCCGCCAGAGAACAATGCCGGAGAGTGGAGGTTTATCTTAGCGACAATGAGGCTCGAGGCCGGGGGCCAAATTTAATGGATTTCGAGCAAGCTCGCTCCGAAGGTTTGATCGAGCGCATAAATCCCACCCCGGCCTACTACGACCATTTGAGACAACTCATCGACTTCGACAAAATCGCAGATAATCCACAGCACATCGTCGTTGATTCGATGTTCGGATCCGGCAGAGGGCAAATACGCGGCATACTTCAGGGCACTGGTTGTGAGGTATTCGAGATTCGCGGAGAGATGAACCCTGGATTCGGTGGCATCCATCCTGAACCTATTGGGCACTATCTTGGCGCGCTTGCCGGTGCGATCGCTGCTGGCCACGGCCAACTCGGCCTGGCTACGGACGGCGATGCCGACCGTCTCGGCGCCATGGATGGCCGCGGACAGTTCGTCGATCCGCACCGCATCATGGCCCTTGCACTCAAATACCTCTTCGAGAAACGTGGTTATCGGGGTAAAGTCGTAAAAACAGTTTCAACCACTCAGATGATAAACCGACTAGCCGAGAAATATGGGCTTGAGGTAATAGAGACCCCGGTCGGATTCAATTACATTGCCGAGTGGATGTTGCAAGATGATGTTCTCATTGGCGGCGAAGAGTCAGGTGGGATCTCCTTCAAAGGACACATTCCAGAGGGGGACGGTATCCTCATGGGGCTTTTGCTCACGGAAATGGTCGCGGAAAGTGGCGTCCCGCTGGATGAGATGGTCGCCGACTTGCTCGCCGAGGTTGGGCCAGCCCACTATAAGCGCGTTGACCTGCGTCTTGCCCGCCCGATTGTGAAGGACCAAATGGTTAAACAGCTCGCAGAGGACGCTCCGTCATCCATTGGCGGTGTTGAAGTCTCAACGATAAACACAATGGATGGCGCGAAGTACCTCTTGGCCGACGATTCCTGGCTCCTGATCCGACCGTCCGGGACCGAGCCGGTCTTGCGAGTGTACGCTGAAGCTCGCGATCCCAAACAGGTCAGTCGGCTTCTCGAGTTTGGTCAATCTGTAGCTGAAGGAGCTTAGGAAGTATAAGGTTGGGATTCAGCCCCTGGCAATGACACCAGGTGTAACCCAACCCTTAGGCGTTCTCTGTACTCTCGTCTTGAGAATCCGGTGGCTCGAAAGGCAGCGAGACCCAGAAAGTGCTCCCTTTCCCGAATTCACTCTCAACACCAACTTCGCCACCGTGAACTCCGATGATCCCCTTACAGATTGCCAAGCCAGATCCAGAACCCTGCTGCTCTCGTTTCGCACGGTCGATCTGGTAGAACACATTGAACAAGCCGCCCAGATCCTGTTCCCTGATCCCTTGCCCTTGATCCTGGACGCGTAGGATTAACCGGTCTCCTTCTGCTTCCGCTGAAAACCGAACCCATTCACTTTCGTTCGTTGAGAACTTAATTGCGTTATCGAGTAAACGCCCAATCGCATCCGAGAGATACGCCTCATCTGCTACAAGCGGCGGGAGATCTTCCGGGATATCCGTAACCAGAGTCAACCCTCGTTCTTCCGCTGTTGGTTGGAAGGGTTTCGCCATCACACGCAACCAAAGACCCGTCTCTTCAATAAGACGCCTCCGGTAACGATACGCCTCGTCCGCTTCACCTGTTTCGATCTCCACTAAAACGAGGAAATCATCAACGAGGCTGTTCAACCGCAGGGCTCCTCGGCGAATGCCTTGCATGAAATCTGGGAAATCTTCTCCGGCGATTTCCTGACCATCGAGCTCGAGCAAATCGGAATAATTGATGATGTACGTCAGTGGAGTTCGGAATTCATGGCTCAGTGTGAGCAGAATCTTACTCTTTAAGTCGGCGACTTCCTCATCTCGTTGCTGACGGAGGTTCTCCCACCGGCTAAGCTTCGCCCTTACGGCGACCAATAAATCCTCATCATCAAACGGTTTAGTGATGTAATCGTCGGCGCCAATTTCTTTCCCGCGGCGGATATCTGCTTTTTCTCCACGCGCGGTGAGAAAGATAAACGGAATTGCGCTAAGCTCGGGCTGTTCGTTCACCTTTTCGTGGAATTGATACCCGTCCATCTCGGGCATCATGATGTCTGAAACGATCAAGTCCGGTTGCTGTTTTTCCAGAACCTCCAGCGCCTCTCGTCCATTCATGGCAGTTAGCACCTTGTACTCGGTCAGTTCCAGAAGTTCACGAATCCCCTCAAGAAGCGCCAGATCATCCTCGACAACCAGGATTAATGGATTGGTCATGGTCACCCTCTTTCCCCAATTATCAGGGGCAGCCGTACGGTAAATACGCTTCCAACTCCGACCTCGCTCTCAACCCCAACGAGGCCGCCATGTAGATTCACAATCTCCCGCACAATCGCAAGACCCAGGCCGCTTCCTGGGATCTTGTGCTTCCGTGCCATAGTACCACGATAAAAGCGACCGAATAAAAAGGGTTGGTCTTCCTCAGAGATCCCGACACCATTATCCCGGACCTCCACGCACACGTAAGCAATCCCATCCTTTTCTTCTTCGCTGGTGGTATTCAAGGAGATCACCCCACCAGAATCGGTGTAGGTCGCTGCATTCGCGACTAAATTGGTAAAAAGGCGAATCAACTGATCGCGATTCCCCAAAACCATCACTGCACTCTCAGTTTTGTGAGCCAGGTGTACCCCCTTCTCCTCACAAGTCGGGCGGTGCCGCTCGACAACTTGGTCAAGGATATCTGTGATCTCTACAGGCTCCATCTCGATTTCTTTCTGAGACTCCAACCGCGAGAGATCCAACAACTCCTCTATCATGCTCGTGAGCCGATCCGTCTCCTGATTGAGTACACCCAGATACCTCTCTCGATTGTCCTGTTTAGATCTCCGGAGCAGCGAAAGGTATACCTTGATATTCGCAAGAGGAGTTCGCAACTCATGTGAGACAGTTGCGACAAATTTACTTTTTAATCTATCCAATTCCTGCAAACGGGTGATATCCCGCAGGATAATCACCGTGCCGATTGAGCCTCCATCTAATTCGACCGGTGAGGCGAGAGCTTGAAATGAGGCCTCGCCGATATCGAATGATTCTTGAACCCTACTCTTTGCTCCATGCAGGCGAGAGATTTGCGTCAGCACACCCTCACTCCATTCACCTGCCATCAAGAGCTGCGCTTGTGGGTTGGCCATAACCAGATCCCCCTCAAGATCGAAGACGAGCACAGCGTCCGCAACGGAGCTTAGAATCGCCTCGGTTTGCTCCTTTTGTGATTGCAGCTCAGCGGTGCGGCTTTCCACTCGTTCTTCTAATGCGGCGGCATGGTCATGGATCTCGCCAAAGAGGCGGGCGTTGATTAACGAGATCGCGATCAAGGAGGTCAGAACTTGAAGCATCTCCAAATCCTCCTCCCCTAGCTGTCCGACGCCTTCCTTGTCAACAATCATTACGCCCAAGACTTCCCCAGCAATTGAGAGAGGCAAGATCATTTCACAGCCCGTATTGGGAAGTTCGGTGTGGCGTTGAAACCGCGGCTCCTTGCCGACATCTGAAATCAATAGCGGCTGATCCTTTTTTACAACCTCCTGTGCCAATCCCGCCGCGTTTATGTCTAGCGGCTCAACCCGACTCACGGGAACCCCTTCGGGGCCGCGCAAGTATGCACACGGGACCAATCTGCCATCTTCGTTCAGTAGAATTCCTACGGCATAGTAATTAAAAACTCTCAGGGCACCCGCTGCCACTTCGAGGGCCAGCTGTTGGATATCGAGGATCGAAACCGCACTGCGGCCGATCTCATGAACTAATTGCATCTTTTCGGCGCGAGCAGTGGAGCTGCGCAACAGGCGGGCGTTCTGTAATGCCACCCCCAGTTGCCGGGAAAAACCAAGCGCAATTTGTAGATGGTACTCCTGAAAGAAACCCTGCTCCCTGCTGCCTAAAATCATCCCTCCGATAATTTCGGATCTCCACAGGATCGGCACACCTAACCAAGACTTGATGTCGACTGGCAAACGTTCAAAGCCGATTCGCAGCGGATCTTCAACTACACGTAGAAGAATAGGGCGAGCGTCGTAAACCACCTGCCCCAAAGCCGACCGATCAGGAGGAACGACAACCTCACCCACATGAATCGCTCCATTCGAGGGGAGGAAACCTCTTACCTGGCGCACAATCAGATCCCCTTCTTCCTTGAGAATTACACAAGCAGAATCGAAGGGGACTACCGTCTTTAGAAGATCAAGGACTTGATCCTGGATGGTCTCAAAATCGAGCGTCGAGCTGAGCGCATAAACGACTTGCTGCAATGCCCTCATGACGTGCGCATCACGTTGTAAGCGATCCAGTGATTCCACTCGCATGAGTAGCGTGCTTAACCTGTTTGCAAAAGTCTGAAGCGCATTTTGGTCCTGGGGTGAAAGGGTCTCGGCGACCATCAAGATCCCACACGGCGACTCTCCATCCAGGATCGGCAGCATGAACAGCGCATTCAGACGAAGCCTCTTGACCAAGTCCTCGATCTCTGATGCTGTCGCCCAATGAAAAATAGATCGGAGGATCTCGCCAGGGTGATCTGAATAATGTGAAGAAAGACCGAGGAGCACATCGCCTAAGGGCTGCACGACACGCGCGGGGTCCGGTGCAAGCATTCCGGACTTTTCCACAAGTGCATCAATCTCTTGACGGATGTCTATTGAGTAGCTTGAGCCGTGCAATACCCAATGCCGATCCACAGGATCGATGCTGATATACATCGAGTTCAGACCAAGCCCGCTTAGAAGCTTGATCGCATGTTCCGCAATCGTTCGCCGGGCATTTCCTTTATATTGGTCAAAGCGAACCCGCTCGAGTTCATCCGCTAAACGAGAGATTAAACCTGGACGAAGATAACCCGGAAGATCTTCGAGAAAACGGATAATGCCTGACTTTGTTTTTTTGAAGTACCGAGTAGAGGGCTTATCGCCTTCGGGAGGCTGCTCAGCGAGTAGGAATAGCTCAGGCCGCTTAGGGATTTCCTGGTAAACAAGAAGTACCTGGAGGAGTGCGGGAATGTCGATGGGCAAGCCGAGGATTAAGGTATCGAAGGACCGTTCATACAGGGCTTGCACACAACTGTCGGCGCTCGCCCGGATCACGGCTACACACCCTTCGCAGGATTCCCGAAGTGCCTTGCGAAAAAGGCGCCGGCCTTCTGGATCTGGGTCGAAAACCAGCAACCGGGCTTTCATCAGTGATCTCCATCCCTCTATGCGACAATTACAATCGGAATGCTAAACTGACCTTGGGGTTGTAAGCAGTTTATAACCGCGGCCCCGTCGCGTTATTAAAAATATTGGATCGGTGGGGTTGGGTTCAATCTTCCCTCGCAAGCGGCTGATCAGTTTCTCAACACGAGCGTCATCGACGCTCCCGAGGTATTCCTCTCCCCATACCGCAGTCACGATCTGGAACTTATCTGTCAGCTTATCCCGCCGCTCATAAAGGAGCTCCAATAACCGATACTCTAAGTCCGTGAGAACTGGGATTCGAACACCATCAACCCATACATCGCCTGAATCGGTGTCGAGATATACTCCCCGCTCCTCAACATCATGTCCTCGGCTCTTCCTGGCGACGAAATCGGCGAAGATCGGTGAGAATGGTTGATTGGCGACGAGCATGCCCAAGGAGTCCAAATGGCGCATCTGCTGCCGGGGTAAACCTGCTTTTGGTTCGAGCACCAGTGAGGATAAACCGGCTCGTTCCTCCCCGTTGAGTTGATGCCACAGTTTCATGCACTCAGCTCGCGGTTGGGGCTCCAGCCGAACATAACCCGCGGGCTCCCCTTCCCAGTCCTTTGGGAGATGAGCTAAAGCCTGGGACACCGCCACCAGCATCCCCGGGTGCCCGCCTGCGAGCTCGCTCGCCTTATCCTTATATTCCTTCTTCAGACCGGAGAGACTTATACCGGCTAATAGCGCGTGAGATTCTGCAATAGTGAGTAGCGGCATGTTATACGTAAAACGGGAAAAGAGTTCAGCGAATTCATCCTCAATCGTGTCACCACGCAATTCCGGTAGACTGCGCCGCGTGGCTGTCACATAAACAAGACGATCGCGAAAGCGATCACGGAGTGCTCGCAAGTTCAGGAGCGCCCGGTTTTCCAATGCGGTGTAGATCTCATCGAACTCATCAAACAGCAGGCATAAATTTTGATCCAGTTCCTTGCACAGTTCCGAAAGCGCCAGGTTGAAAGAGAGTGAAGCAGTGAAAGATGAATCCGCCTCTGTAATTGTCTGGTGATACCCACGCAGATTTGTTAATAGGGCGTCAGGGACTTCATCAGAAAGGCGCTCCAATGTTGACCGCAACACAACCTCGTAAAATGCCTGACCCGAAATCGCTACTGCCCGATTGCAGTCGATATAAATCAGAAAGCCGGACCGACCGGCTTTCGACTGATAGAACTTCTTTGCATTCTGGTCCGCCAGCGAGCGCATTAACTTGGATTTTCCACTGTTACTCAAACCGGTAATCGAGACGCAGTGGCCCGCAGCAAGTTCAGTTAGTGCAATTTCGGTGAGGGAGGAAAAAGGAGTGACTTTCTTCGCCATCATACCTCCATATACAAAGGCAGGGTCAACATCAGGCTGACCCTGCCTCCAGCAGTTCAGTTGTCGAGCAGGTGATCAAAAAGCTGCTATCAAGTAGTGACACGAGTCCGCAGACTGCGTGCGATGAAAATTACAGCCAGGAGCAATCCACCCGCTAGAGCCAAAGCTGGAATTCCGATTTCATCAGCGAACCCGGTTGCAGGAAGAGCCGTCGCTGTCGGCGTTCCTCCACCGCCTCCCTGCGCTGCAGCTAGAGTCAGCTGAGCCGCAGCCGTGGCAGTTTCCGGTGCCAAGGTAGGCAAGGTCAGGAATGGGGTCGGTGTTTCCGTTGGGAGGACAACCACCAGCGTGGGTGTCACCGTTGCTGTTGTATCCGGCAACTCAGTCCCCGTCGGTGTGCGTGTCGGCGTCTTTTCAAGGACGACAGCAGTCTGGGTCAACGCTTCCTCGGTGTTCTGTTGGTTGACAAGCACCACATCTGTGGCGCGAGCCTCTTGCTGTCGCGGCGCCAGTACCAAAGCATAAACCAACAGACAGATCATGCTCAGAACCAGCAAACCGCCCAGCGAGACGGCTGCGATCACGAAAGTCCGATTAGATGACTCCTCGGGCAGTGGACCGCCTACATCAAACTCTTCTGCCATGGTCTCTACTCCTCAGCTTCTATGTACCTGCTCGCATTCATTTTCTCTGCGGGCCGGCAACCACCTACTCGATTCACTGCAGTATCTCGATATTTGCGAGTGGAACTGTTTGGGTTCCAATTCCATCAATTTCAATCGTTGCGCTTTTAGCCCGAATTCCGCTAGGATACGTCTCTACGCTTTTAAGTATTTCTTTAACCACACCGACTTCCCCAAGATATGGCGGCTTCAGAACCCGGACTCTCACCCCACGTTTCAACGTTACCACCCGATCAGGATGGGTCACTTGACGACTGGAAGGCTGCGGGATGATCGCCTCTGGACGTTGCCCAGGTTGCGGCCAGGCAGAGCCTGCATCAACTGCAACCTCACGCCCCACATTGCTTACAAAAAGATTGAACGCGGCCGCATTAATGGGATGCTCCCCGAATCCCTCGGTGAGCAGAACCGGATAAGGCAACCTGCGTGCAACCGGGATCAATTCAGATGACATTCCGCCCAAGATCACCCCGCGAACAGAGAGCTCTGTCGCCTGATGAAATGGCGCCGAATGATCACACATCCCCGCGACCAGGACTGCCCCGCGCAGATTGATGTCCAACTGATCTGTCTGCAGACGCGAGGAGGGACCATCACCCACCAATCGCATGACGCCGTAGTTCTGCAATCCATTGCCCCAGACACCCTGGATCAAGGTGCCTATCGTTTCAATCGTCACAACCTGTGCCCCATCCGATGAGATGACCTTTCCGGGGAAACCCGCTTTTATCTGCAACACTTGACCAAAGGTTTCTAGGAGAATTCGGCCGTTGTTTATCGCCACGATGCGGCCTGATGCTGGAGCACGCACCGTTCTACGTGGAACTCCTGCCGGGCCCGCGAGCACATCGCCCGTCTCCACTCGATCCCCCTTATGGCAGGTAATATAACGTCCTGCATCTTTCGCCGAGACACTCAATCCCCGGACAACATCGAGGTAATAGTGCTTCGGGTCGATTTCAGCTTCGGCGACGATGTCGGCAGCCTGAAGACGTTCGTTTACACGCACTAAAACCGCCCCCGGCACTGGAAGAACACGCTCGCGGCGGATAACCGTAATAGGTATGACGTGCGTCATCGAAGATAAGAATAATTCGCTCATGTTATGAGCCACCAAGCTTGATGGTGCAAGAATGGTGCCAATGCCTCATTCTCTGGCTCCGATGTCATACAACCACTTCATATTCAACTCGCGGCGGCGGTCAGGATCTTTCGCAAGTACAAGCGGCCGCCCGCGCGCGTCGATGATCAAACCAACAGCCCCACCTGCAATACGCAGCGCACCTGCTTTCCCCGGTCCTCCGAAGCCAACATCGATTCCTCGTTCAGGTCTGAGTGTAAGGTGAGCATGCTCACCTTGCTGGATAGGGATTATTGCGAGCTGGCCCATTCGAACCTCGCCGACAACATCCTCACTGCTTTGCTCAAGTTCGAGGTGCAGACTGAGAACTTTGCGTCCCATCCGTGCATTCCCGACTGGCGCCACAACCGTCCCCAGGCTCACGAAGCTTCCGGATTCTAAGACATGGACGCTCAGCATTGGGACCGAGCCTGACGCGGCACCAAGCGAAGGGGAGAGACCATGCGGGTCGAGAACAAGCGTTGTGATCCCCGTTGGCTCTAAGGCGTCCAGCAATGTCAATGCGGCATATCCTGGTCGAGGAGCTCTAGCCAAGACACTTCCACTGGCGATAATCGGTTCTACGGGAGGCATTAACCAGGTTGATTTGAGATCTCTGCCCTTGGGCCAGCGCTTGCGAGCGCGTTTCAGTGATAGCCGAAGGATCTCACGCGCTAACGCTAACTCTAGAAGAAGATCATCATCTTCCGTAGGAACGGTTGCCGGGTTAATCGATTTGTTATAGATGTAATCCAAGATCATCCGCTCCGACATCTCGGATGGCAGCCAACGGGAGATATCGCTGAGACTAGACTGCCGGAGTAAAGTCGGCAGGGGTTCCCCCAATCCCAGGTCGGTCTCAACACTCAAGCGCAGATCTCCCTCGAATGCTGCGGCGATCATCGTGTTGTTTGCGCCTACATCCACACCGAGAACACCCTTCGCTGGGTCATAGATGCGGCTTAAATAACGGATCACTCTTCCATATGCGTCGGCAGTGAGCATCATGGAGCCGCCCGACCATTGTTCCAATTCATCAAAACCACGCACACGTTTATTACGCCCTTCGGCGATCGCTTCTCCGAGTGCCAGACGAGCATGCCCCAGATCCTCCACTCGGAGACTGGGTCTAACATTCGGTGCAAGAGCGATATCGAGGCGCTCTCCGACGCGGTCGGCGATCGCGGCGCCCAGCTCGCGGTTGCCCGCGTATACGATCCGAGGTCTTTGATTCGGGGGGAAAAGCTCGCTGGCTACAGCGACGAGTTCGATCAATTGCAGGACGGAATCCTGCGCGCCGCCATCCGTCCCGCCAACAACAAGGATCAAATCCGGGCGGGCGGACAGGATAAGATCAATTTTCTCCGATTCGCGTCGACTGTCGAGTAGGTCAAAAACACCCACAAGATCCAAATATGTCGAATCGGCGAGCCGCAGTGCGCTGTCTGTTGAAACTCCCGGCATCAAACCCACCAGTACCGTTCGAACCTTCGGGCCCGCCGAAGCCGTCGCCACGAAAGAGTCAACCCCCGATCCCTGGCTCGTGACGGGCATGATCAACAAGTCCGTATCATCGAGCAATTTCCTTCCCGTAACGGCCACCACCTGGTCGAGAGCCATCCGCACACCCTCGCTAATATCGAACAAAGGTGCTTTTGCGGTTGATGGTGCTCGTCCAGAAGCAATCAGCCGAAAGTGGCCATCGACGACATCGAATAGGCTGGCGCGCGTGCTCACGCTGCCCACATCGACAGCCAATATGGTATCGGTATCCAGCATTGTGCTCATCGGCTTCTCATGTCCCGCCCACTATTCGGGTGACCACGTCATGAAGGAATTGAAATCGCTGCGCCAACACGACGATCGTAGCCATCAGCGCACCAGCATACATCACTCCAAATGTTACGGCGATGAAGACCTGACCAAGATACGCAATTACTTCGGCGCTCCGCGATCGCCGCGCCCCCCCTGTCAACTCCCGCTGGGCGCTGAAGCGGAAATATATCAATACGCTGATGGTCGCCAGGATTATTAGCAACGCGCTGATGAGCCGCTCCAACCAATCAGCCAGGGGCTCGCCGGCAGCGGGAAATGCGGTTTCAGGTGATAGCGTGCCTGCTGCGGCCAAGCTCTGCGGTACTAATGTCCCCGTGATGCTTCCGCCGACAACGACCGCTGCCCCCACACCAACAAGAAGCGCAACCGGGAAACTCCCGAATCGCGACAGCCGGGGAGAGAGCTTTAACAATAGAAACAGTGCCAGCATCCACGGGATCAGGAATGTGAGGGCCCCCTCAGGTGAAAACAACTTGGCAAGCCCCTCATCAATGAGCGGCTGAACAAGTGTGGGTTTTACAACATTATCCCAGGCGATGGCGCCGGCGAAGCCCGAAGCGATTCCGATGAATAGGTATGTCGCAATTCGGAAGAGGACATTGTCCCCTATCACGTAGCTCAAGATCATCACTGTGACAAATGCAGCTACGATCATTTGGATGAAGTCGAGCGGTAACTCGGGCATCTAATTAACGCCTCTCCTCAACGTTCTCGCAAACGCAAGAGCCACAATCCAACTCCATAGGCTCCACCAGCGATCAAGATTAATTCAACGGCCAACATCCCTATCCCAAAAGCATCCCATAGCACGCCTGTGTCAAGTGGCAACCCGCTGAACTGCCGATACGATACGGCTGCCGGTAATCCAGTAAGGATTCCATCCACCTGTGGCACGGAGGCTTCATAGTAAGGGCGCACGAGTGGTTCCGCTCCAGCGCTCAATACCATCACCAGAGGAGTATCCCCTATCCACGGGTGGGTCTGTTCCACCCATGTACGTGCCGTATCTGTTCCGGCAGTTATTACGACGACCAGATTGAAATCCGATAACCGCTGCACACCCTGAAGCAAAGGCGATTCCCAAACCGATCCTTCAGAAAGAGAATCGGGAAGGTGGTACCCGGTTAAAACCACACTGCGCGGGGCAATCGCAAATAATTGAACCGCAGTCGGTCCTCCGGAGAGATAACCCAGGTGCAGGTAACTCTCGCCATTTACCGCACCGTAGCCGGCGCCGATCTTGTTTAGCAACCCCTCCGCCAGCGGCGGTCCAGTTGGGCGGGTAGAAACGGTGACGATTGGGAGTGAGCGCATTACCGCATGCTCAAGCAATGCGCCGGCGACCATGTCGAGTTCACCGCTGTAACCGGGCGTGTAATCGAACACAACCAGCGCCGGGCGGTCCGTCGGGATGCTGCCGACAAGATTGATTAAGGGAGCGAGGTCTCTCGATACCACACTAGGGAGGGCGTAACCTTCAACACCAAGCTGGGTGAAACCGAAAGGCAGAATCACAGCAAGAAGCAGGATGAAAGCTATCGCCCAACGCATGAGAGGCAGCCTGCGTCTCTTTGCCTTTACAGGCGGGATCTCCCTCTCCTCTTCTTCAACAAGACGCTGCAGCAGTTCGGCTTGCGCGTATTGACGTTCGGTAACCTCTAATCGTGCTGCTGCAGTGCTCGCCGTTCGCGGCATGGCGACCACTGGCTCGGCCATTAATACTCCGCGCAATCCAGCAAGCGGTCCCGCTGATTCAACCGGCTGCACTTCCTCTGCTTCGATCTCAATCTCTGAACGGAAAGTGTCAACTGGCCGCATAGCTTCAAGCCAAGATGGGAGCGTTGCCGGTGCCAGGTCAGGCCCCTCGCCTCCCTCTTCGGCCGCTGGTGGAGTCTCTGGTTTCAGTTCCCCCAACCAATCCGGGAGTTCGATCGAATCCAGGTTCAAATCACTGATTTCGATAAGGGGTTTCTCCCCAGTCTCTTCGTCGAGTAAAGCGGGTACATGCGGGAGCCCTTCCGCATCCAACAATTCACGCTCATCGGGGGCTGGGAACCATTCCATCTCCTCCTCAGGAGGTGTGGGTTCCCCCACGGGGGGCTGGGGATCTTCATCGATACTGTCCAGTGTGGGTATAGCTTTATCCTGCACCATCTCGCCTTGTGACACCGGATCAGGTACATCTGAAGGCGGGCTGAGATCCAATGCTTGCGGCGATGGTTGTTCAATTAATTCCTCAACATCTGGAGAGGGCTTGAGGTCTTCAACACCGGCTGGCTGCTCAATGGGCGCGTCATCACGTAAACGCGCGATCCAATCTTCTCCCTCGCCTGCCTCGGGCGGACCTTCCGCCTGAACTTCTCTTCGCGCTCGAACCCGCGAAAGCCACTCCGGAACTTCCTCTTCCTTAGTGACATCATCGCCCGCGGCTAAGAAATCATCCATCCAGTCGGGAATTTCTTCTGAAGGTGGCCCTTCATCGAGACTCGAATCAGCCTCTCGTAGCCTTCCCAGCCAGTCTGGCGTTTCCTCATCCGGTTTATCTGTCTCCGATGCATGATCTTCCGCGCCCGAACCCATTATTGCATCGGCGCGAATTTTCGCCAGCCAATCATCCCCATCGCCGGGTACCTCTGATTCCGGAGGTGTAATCCCCTCCGCACCAGGTGGCTGTTGATCTGAAGGCGGCATATCAACGACAAGCGGCGTCAGGCGCGCCTCACAATTGCTGCAGACTTCCGCAGTTTCCTGATTCATAGTGCTGCACATCGGACAACGGATTTCAGCCATGCATTATTCCCCGTATGGCCGGTCAACGGCCAGTAAAACACGGAGACCCGTCACAATGGACCCCAGGGCTACTCCAAGGAGGATGCCGCGCGCACCTCCGGAGGCAACCACCTGCACCAGCCAGTTTCTTAGGCCAGCGAAGAAACCGAAGAACAGATTCTCTGTAGACAATATGCCTGGTCCGGAACCGATCAACACGAGCAGCGCGGTTCCAACGAAGACGAGGCTTATGAGATCTCTCCGCTGCGCCACCAGACGAAAACCAGCAAGCGACAACGTGATCGCCAGCAAGGCGATCAAGCTCGTCTCGACTGGCAACTGGATCGAGTTAAAGAGAAACAGGACCACTCGACTATCGGGTCCGAAGGCCAGCCCCAGAATGAGCGTGACCACAAAGGTAACGATCAATAGCGCACTGTACTTCCATCCAGTTCCCTGCTCACTGACCTTCGTCCAGTGAACCAAGAACAAATTGAAAAGACCGATGCCTAACGAGACTGCCGCCAGCAGGACTGCCCAACCCATGATCAACAGGCGTAATTCGAAGATGTTGCGAAGGAGTCCATCCGCGGGGATTGGATCGAGCTGGACAAAGTAACCCAAAAGGACGATGATCCCAGTACCGACGGCCATAGCCGCCCATAATAAATAGGTTCCGATCTTCAATGGATCACTCCCAGAAGGCTTAGGACAGCGCCGATAACGATCCCCGAAATAATAAGCATCCGGACAGCATCCTGCACTCTCAAACCTGCCCTGTGAACCCGACCCACATTCAGATACGCTCCACCCGCAAAGATTTCCTCACCGATCAAGGGATGCTCAGCGGTCGCATAAAGCAAGGCTTGTGCCTGTGCGTCATCCGTCCCCGCCAAGACAAAAGAACCCTGCCGCTCGCCGAAATCAGCCGCCAATGCCCCTTCTGCACCGAAAGAGCCCGCCAGTACGTGAACGGAGATGTCTTCACTGGCTAGCAGAATCGGCAAATTGGCAACATAAGAAAAGGGGGTGGGTCCTAGCATTCGCCCGGAGATGGGACTATACCGGGGCAAGGCTCTGGCCTCGGAATACACCCTGCGCAAGGTATCCTGAGCCAAGATTGCCATCGCCCCATCCCCGGTTGTGGCGATAACAGGTTTATCACTCATTGTCGTCGACTCGGCGATGCTTGTCAGGATCGCCAACCCAGCCAGCGCAGGCGCGCTATCGGTCCCGATGACCGACCCTGTTCCAAGCGATAGGTGAACTCGCTCCCCCGCCTCGACTGCGCGCTCGATTGCTCTCTTTAGAGCTTCATAGCCCCTGATGGGCCTGAAAGTCGCAGGCCGCCGGCGATCGATGGTCACGAAGAAAATCAGAAGACCGACGAACAGCAGCAGGATAACAAGACCGATTACCTCTTCGCTCATTGGGTTTCTTCCTTCTTCCTGAGCATCACAATAAGTTCCGAGACGGCGTCCGGATCTTCCAGTATTTTACCGAATTCATTCCACGTTCCAGAAGGACCGTCCATGAAGGGGCTGATTAAATACGCCGCTTGAGCACCTAAGGGCAAGATTGGCCCGCCAGCTTCGAGAAAGGCCGCGACTAAGCCGCCCATACCTGATCGACGAAGTGTTCGAGCAAGTCTTCGCTGCACCTTTAACCTTCCCTCCATCGCCGCGCAGTATAGCATATCCAGCGCGCGCCGGAAACAACCGTGCTCCACCACACAGAAAGGGGAGAACAGCCACACTGGTCGATTGTAGACCGCGGTACTAAGCGGGTCAAGCGGATTAGATTGCCACCACTTGGTCTTAGGCTATAATTACGAACAGTTGTTCGAAAGACAAACACTATGGGAATCCATCTGCCTTCCTTACTTCCACAGATGCAAGAGCTCGGCCAAGCCCTCTATGAGCGGAGCCTGCAGGCGTCCGAGATGATCCCAAAAGCCGTTAAAGCACTTCACTTCACAGCCGAACTCGATCGCTCCGACCTTCAATCCAGGATTAAGAAGGCCGGGAACCGCTGGACAGGTGCAATCCCTACCGAAGAAGCGCTCGATCAGACGTTCCCGCCGCCTAAAGCCCCGCAGAGCCTCCACGTGATCGGCGCTGACGGCTCACAGATCTATCCGGATCGCCACGCATCCGCGTTTTATTACCTGATCAACATAGGCAGCATCGTCGTTTCACACGGCAGCGGCGAAGCCCCCACTATCCAACAGGAATCCCGGCTCTTTTTTGAACTTGAAGACCTTTACGACGAAGCAGATCATCCTGTCCAGAGTGCTTATGTAAACCTGCGGCGGGATGTCGCCGAGATGAAAGCCCTCGCAGAACAAGCTGAAAGCCTGGCGGGTGAACAGACTCTTGCGATTCTAGACAACAGCCTTCTGCTATGGATGGCGTTACAAACCGGAGGCTCAACATCTCGGGAGATGGATCGTTACCTGCAGCAGTATCTGAAACTACTCGAACGTCTACACTCCTCTGAGACAAGCCTGGCAGGTTTCATCGACCGCCCTCGGAGCGTAAGCGTGCTTGCCTTGATCCACCTTGCAGGGCTTCCAGATGATCAAATTACTCAGGATAATATACGCCTGACCCCTTTCCGCGGTCTAACTGACCGGTCGATTTTCACCAAGCTGCTGCCACCCGGTCATCGCAGTGCACGCTTCATCTCTGCCTCACCTTTAAATCGCGACTTCCGCACAGCCGGTCACGAAATCCATTTCTTCTATCTGAAGACTGACGGTGCTGACACGATTGCGAGAGTCGAAGTCCCGACCTGGGTCGCGCAAGACCCTGAACTTCTCAATCGCGTTCATGCCGGTATTTTGCAGGATTGCCGGACAACAGGAGGGTTTCCCTATACACTGGTGCGAGCCCATGAACTGGCGGTGATCCCTCCGCAAGAGCGAGTTGCGTTCGAGGAAATGCTGCAACGGACACTCCTCGGGCACGGTCTGCGCCCGACACAATCTCAAAAAGCGCTTACAAAACAGCTCACCGGACAGCGGAAACACCATAAGTTATAACAGGAGGATTGATGCCGGAATCGCCAATGATGATCGGACGTGTGACACGCTGCAGCACACGTGGTTTCGTGGGCGGCATGCAGGTATCCGAGAACGAGCTCCCCGTGTTCGGCTCTTTTTGTCAGGCGGAAGCGCAAGGCGGGCGCAGTCACGTGGTAGGGCTGGTATACGACATCAGCATCACGGATGACCAGTTCGCTCGGCAAATAGCTGCGCTCGAAGACGTTCCGCAAGAACAAATCGCGGATGGACAGATCAACCGCCAGGTTCCCGTCGAATTCAGCGCTTTGGCCGTCGGCTTCCGCGATGATGAGGCATTTCATCAATCCCTGCCACCACAGCCACCGCTTACACTGGCTTCGATCTTCAGCATGGTGCCCAAAGACTCGGTTGATTTCACCTCGCAGCTGCATTTCCTGCAGACGATTCTGAACGCGCCTCAACTCCCTGTTGATGAACTTCTAGCAACCACTTTACGATTGTCCGCGCAGGAGAGGCCTGAGGGGGAACGCGAGCAGTTCCTGCTTCAAGCAGGCCGCGAAGTCGCCCGTTTACTCGCCCAGGACCTCACTCGACTGGAGAACATCCTGCGCGGCCTGCGCTCAAAGGAGTGAACTATCCTTGACCGCTTACTCCGCATCCAGTGATATTTAACGCAAGAGGACTATAAATGTCAGACTCATCTGAACTCGACGCCTATTTCGGTCCCAAACGAGATGAACGCCCTCTCGGGATCGTCCTGGACGGATCGCTTTCCGCCGGCCTGCAGGTGAAATTAGACCCGCGATATGCTATCGAGAAACTCGCCGTAGGCCGATATGTCGTCATCCAGAGCCGAAAGACCGGCAGTATTTTCTTTGGAATCATCACCGATATCGCTCTCGGTGCAACAACGCCTGATCTGCTGCATCATCCACCCGATGCTTCGGATCCATTCCTGCTCGATGTGTATTCCGGCGGGGTGGCCTACGCGACGCTGCACGTCAGTCCTATGTTAATGCTCGATGAGGCGGACGACCAACCCCGCCCCATTAAAACAATCCCATCGCATTTCTCGCCCATCTATGAGGCAACAGCGCAGGATGTCGCCCGCGTATTTGGGGAGGAGGACGAGACGCATTTCTATATCGGAACGCCACTGGATATGGAAGATGTCCAGGTCAACCTCGATCTAGCCAGGTTCGTCGAGCGTTCATCCGGAGTGTTTGGAAAGACAGGCACTGGAAAATCATTCATCACGCGTACGATCCTCGCGGGCATCATACGCTCAGGCCTAGCATCGACGCTGATCTTCGACATGCATAACGACTACGGTTGGTCGGTTAAGGACGAGAACGGTCGAGAGTACAAAGGACTGAGACAACTCTTTCCAGATGGACGCGTTAGTGTGATCACACTTGATGAGGCGACCTCGCGTGCTCGCGGCAGCAAGTTCGACGGGATCCTTACGATCGGCTACGAGGAGATCGAACCTGAAGACATAGAATTGTTGGCGTCCTTACTCGGGTTGAGTGACATTCAAACCGGAGCGCTTTACTTCCTTTACCGACGCTTAGGCAAGAAATGGATTTCGAAATTACTGGACGAACAACACGAGGAAGAGATTCAGAATATGCTCGAGAGCGGTCGCATTGTGGGAGGAACGCTGGGCGCGATACAGCGCAAGCTCGAATCCTTCATCCCGCGTATGGGATTCCTCGTCCCCGGTGAAGGATCGAAGGTAGTCGATGACATCTTCCAACGACTCAACATCGGCACGAGCGTTGTCCTTGAATTTGGAAATTACGGAAACACTCTGGCCGCCTATGTGTTGGTCGCCAACTACCTCACCCGGCGCATCCACGCAAGCTACGTCCATCGGAAAAATTTGGCCGCCGGGAAGAAAGGCGAAGAGCCCCGCCCACTCGTGATTGTGATCGAGGAGGCCCATAAATTCCTCGACCCAAGTGTCGCCGGGCATACGATCTTCGGCAACATCGCCCGGGAGCTGCGTAAATACAACGTAACCTTGCTGATCGTCGATCAACGGCCGAGCGGCATCGAAGATGAGGTGATGAGTCAGATCGGGACCCGGGTGACCTGCTTACTCGACAATGAAGCCGACATTCGGGCTGTCTTCTCGGGTGTAAGCGGAGCAAGCGCCCTGCGCGAGGTACTTGCCCGCCTTGATACCCGCCAGCAGGCACTCATTCTGGGTCACGCCGTTCCTATGCCCGTCGTCGTGCGCACTCGCGATTACGATCAGCGTTTCTACGCAGCGATTGGCATGGATAAGCCCAACGATTCCTCAGGGTCAAAGGAATCCGCAGAGGACAAACTTTTCCCGGATTGAATTGAGAGGGGGGGAGAAGTCAAAGGATCTCAATCTCCGCGCTAGTATGGAGGAGATCGCTTCGCTTCGCTCGCAATGATAGGCTCCTGGCCAATGTCATACTGAGGTACGTAGTGCCGAAGAATCTCGTTCATGGCAAGAAGAACCCTTACGTTCAAAGAACGAAATGCTTGGTGGAGTTTATCGATTCTCGGTTGAGTTAATGCTAATCTGGTTTCAACTCAGCCTGTGGCGTGCTCGGTTTTTCTTCCCCCCGGACCCCCTACAAAAAAGACAGGCCGTGAGAAACCCAAATTCCCGTCCTAGTCATTGAGAGACCGTCAGGGCGACGCCTGTCCTGCAAAGTCCCCGACCGAAGGGAGTGGGGAGCGAAGTCGAAGGATCTCACTCTCCGCGAAAGAAAGGATGAGATTGCTTCGCTCCGCTCAACATGACAGGTTCCTGTTTAATGACCTTCCTTCCCCGCTTCACGGCTCTCTCGAAA
>SOIH01000197.1 GCA_004376895.1 Anaerolineales bacterium
TGCCAGCAGTGCGGCAAGAAAAACGATTCCGATGCCGTCTTCTGCGTGCAGTGCAGCCAACCTCTCCTCAAATCCTGCCCCTCCTGCAGCACCCAGAATCCGGGGGATGCCCGATTCTGTAAGAAATGTAGAACCGAATTGGGTGATACCTCAATTGCAGCGCAGGCAAATAAGCTGCAAGATTTGCGTGATTCCGCCCCTAAGGGTCTACAGGAGAAACTGCGTTTAGCCAAAACCGAGATCGAAGGCCAACGCAAGCCGGTCACAATCTTCTTCGCCGACATCGTCGGCTCCACATCGATCGCAGAGAAGCTTGACCCCGAAGAGTGGAAAGAAGTCGTGCAAGGCGCTCATCACCGCGTGAGCGAGGCGATCCATCGCTACGAGGGCACTATCGCCCAACTACTCGGCGATGGTGTGCTGGCGTTTTTCGGCGCCCCCCTTACCCACGAGGATGATCCCGAACGCGCTGTCCGTGCCGCGCTCGCCCTTCAGGAGAGCATGGCAGACTACCGCCGCCAATTAGCAGGTTTTGTCGACGATTTCTACATGCGGGTGGGGATTCACACCGGCGAGGTGGTAATTGGACAAGTCGGCACGGATGAACACGCCGAATACCTGGCCATCGGGGATACAGTCAACGTCGCCGCCCGCATAGAAAGCGCAGCGCCACCCGGAGAGGTGCTGGTCTCTGAAACCTGCACCCGACTGATCGAGCACGCCTTCGAGCTAGGAGAATTCAAGTCGATCAAGGCCAAAGGTAAAACCGAACCGGTGCGGGCTGCAGTTATTCTGCGTTTGAAAGACGAGCCTGGTCTGGCGCGCGGCATTGGGGGTGTTCGCACACCCTTTGTGGGTCGCTCCACGGAAATTAATAAGTTGCAGCAAGCTTTGACGAGCCTCTGCCAAGGGCAGGGGCAGATTGTTGCAATACTCGGTGATGCAGGCATCGGTAAGTCGCGATTACTCGAGCAAGTCTATCAAAATATCTGTGATGGTAAGGACCAGGAACAGTCCTCCCACTTCCAACCAACTTCCATCCGCTGGCTGGAAGGTAGAGCGCTCTCTTACGGCGGCGCACTCTCCTTCTGGTTAATCAACCAGCTACTGCTTTCTGATCTGGCAATAGCCGAAGGCACCCCCGAAGCCAGGATCATCGTCACCCTACGCCAACGATTGAAAAACCTGTTCGGTGACGAATACCTGGAATTATTTCCATTTCTGGCACATTTATTGGGGGTCAAGCTGGAAGGAGATTTTGAAAGAAGGCTCCGATCTCTGGATAGAGCCTCACTAAGAATACAAACGATAGACGTAATCTGTCGTTATTTTGAACAAGTTGCGGGGCAGCAGCCCACCGTCTTGATATTTGAAGACCTGCACTGGGCTGATCCATCAAGTTTGGAGACCTTGAATCACTTGATGAAAGTTACTGACCGAGCGGCGCTTTTAATCCTCTGTTTGATGAGAATCGATCGCACCCATGCATCTTGGAACGTCAAGCTGAGAGCCGAAAACAATTTTGCTCACCGGTATACGGAAATATTCATTAAGAGGTTTGAGGACAATGAGTCGCGACTATTGTTGCATGAGGTACTTGGCGTTCTAGATCTACCTGAAGATGTTCAACACCTGGTGATGCATAGGTCTGAGGGGAACCCATTCTACCTGGAGGAGGTCATCCATCATCTTGTTGAACGAGGGTTAATCTCTCGGAAGCAGGATAGCTGGGTAGTCGCTTCAGAGATCGGCGACATCGGTGTCCCTGAAACCTTGCAAGGGATCTTGCTGGCCCGGATTGACTGTTTAGAGGAAGAAATTCGACGTACTTTACAAATGGCCTCGGTAATAGGGAGGAGTTTTCTGTATCGGATATTGGATGCTATTTCAGAGGCAGAAAAACAGCTAGATGATCATCTTTCACAACTTCAACGGCTTGATCTGGTTAGGGAAAAATCGCGTATACCAGACCTAGAATACATCTTCAAGCATTCATTAACGCAGGAGGCAGCATACGAATCCCTGCTCATTGAGCGACGGAAAGAGTTTCATCTCAGGGTGGCAGAGGCGCTACAGCAATTATTCCCGGACCATGCAGATGAGTTTTATGGTCTTGTGGCGCACCACTGGGAGCGCGGGGGAAATTCGGAAAAGGCGATCAAGTACCATTTACTAGCCGGGGAGCGAGCGCAAAGGCTGCATGCCCATCTAGAAGCATTGGGATATTTCAACTCTGCTTTGAAACTTGTCGGGGAGGAAGATCCACTTTATTACTCTATCGTCCATCGACACGCACTGGTTCTCCTTGAACTCTACCTGGGGAAATTGGCTGTTGATGATTTCGAAAAAATCCATAATCAAGCACTCAAGACTGGCAATCAGGAAGTTGAGCTCGAGGCTCTTCTCGGGTTAGCTAGAGCGAATTACATCATCGCGTTGGACGAGTCAGAGGGTGAATCTCCATCAAAGTCGCGTGCCTACTACGAGGCAGCTTACACGCTCGCAAGTGAAATTGGTGACAAAGCCGGAATGGTCAAAGCTCTGGTACCCACAATCTGGCTCGAGGATTTTTGGCCCGATTATGAGGAACAAGGTCGCGCCAATGCCAGGGAAGCTCTCGAGCTGAGCCTAGGGCTCGGCGATGAGGATCTGATACTCGATAGCAAGCTAGCTACTTTCTACACCGGAACGCTCATTGATCTCAAGCTAGGAGAAATACTACATCATGAGCTTGAAGCACGTGAAGACATTACAAGGCTCAACACGCTTCAATTTTATTTAATGTGGGCAAATCTCCGCAGGGGTTATTTCCATCAGGCTGTAAAAAACTGCGAAACAGGTATGACGTTGGCGGAAAAGATAGGTGTTCCTCCAGTGCAATACCCCACCTTAAAAGCTTTAGCTCTTATAAACCTAGGTCGATTCGATGAAGCCAGAAGATCACTCGACGAGGAAGTAGCCGATGAGGCCCATCGATTAGGAAGAGCCTTCAGGGAGCTTGGTCTTGGTGTCTATTACCTTGAGCTCATGGCTTATGAAAAGGCGATAGAGAAGCTTGAATCTGCTATCAAGCAAGCGAAATTACTCGGCCGCGCCTGGATGCAGAATTCTGCTCGATTATCCTTAGTAAAGGCGATTGCAGAAAGTGGATTGAAGGATCAACAATGTTATAAGGAAAACCTTCAAAGTCTTGAAAGTATCAATAAACCCAAAGCCCTTGTCAGAATCGGTGAATTTGCACGAGTCGAAGGAAAACTATCAGAGGCAATTGAATTTGCTGAAAAGGCAGAGTCTCTAGCGAAAGAAGCTGGCTTCCGACCTGACACTGTCGATGCGCTCATGCTCAAGGCTCAAGCCTATTCAGACAATGAAATGCCAAAAGAAGCGCTTGCCATCTCTGAGCAAGCAATTCGGTTGGCAGAGGAAATGAGCTATCTACCCATGCTCTGGCGGATTCTGGCTCTCAAGGCCGAAGTATTGATGCAATTAAATGATAAAGATCGGTCCGAGATTGAATATCAGAAAGCATCCGCGTTGATCTATGAACTGGCAGAGAACATCTCCGATGATGCCTTGAAAAAAACCTTTAAGAACAGTCGGCCAGTAACATCAGTTCTAACGCATTCGAACAGCTCAACGAAAGTGTGATGTAGGCAATGAAACTTCGAATTGGGACTCCCCAAGAAGCTGGTGTCTCCCCTTCAAGCGTGCAGCAAATTATTGAGCGCGCAGCCGAGTGGGTCGAAGATGGCATTCATCCGGCTCTGGTGATCCTGGCCGCTCGCAGGGGCATCGTCTTCCTCCATGAAGCCATGGGCCACCTAACGCCTGCAAACGATTCGCCATCACTTTCTCGCGAGGCAATATTCCCGATAGCCAGTATTTCAAAACCAATTACAGCCACAACAGCAATGATCCTTGTCGAAGATGGCCTGCTCGGATTAAATCGCCCCGTGCGAGAATATATCCCGGAGTTTGAAGGTGAAGGTAAGGAACAAGTTATGGTGCACCACCTTCTGACCCACACGGCTGGGATTGATGACGAAGCCACCTGGGCAGTCATCGACGAGAAGGAGGAGGCCGCTGTCGCTGTCCCAACTTGTGAGGAGACTCAACATCCGGAAGTTCATCGATCACTCCACCACGGTTTTGATTTTCCGCTTGCGAAAAAACCTGGCGTTGAGATGTCCTATAGTAATTTTGGTTATTACCTTTTGGGGGAGATTGTTCGAAGGATGAGCGCACAATCTCTCGACAGCTTTGCGTCCGAAAGGATCTTCAAGCCCTTAGGAATGGATAATACATGGTATTCGGTCCCCGAAGGTGTGAGGCATAGAATCATCCAACGCCCTCCAGACGCTCCGTATCCAGAATTTAACGACGAGATGCAAGAACATCCTTCAGCGTCAGGTGGCGTGTATTCGACCGCCTTAGATATGGCAGTGTTGGGTCAAATGTTCTTGAACCAAGGCTGTTATGGCGGGGCAAGGATCCTGGGCCCAGTTACGGTCACTGCCATGACTCGTAACCAAATCCCCGGTATCCCTGCATACTTTCTCGAGCAGATCTTCCCCGAGGCTAGCTGGGGTTTGGGCTGGAGCATCAATGCGGAGTTCAAGGGAGAAGCTTACGGTGAGGCGATGCTATCCTCATCTTCGTACCTACATACTGGGGGAACGGGAACGCTTCTGTGGATTGATCCTGTATGTGACATTGTTGGTGTCTATTTCTCTGCTCTCATTAATACTCTGGAAACAGTATCGCCGATAGTGGGTGACAGGAAAAATTGGTATGCGGATCTCTTCATGAATATGGTCGCAGCTTCGGCTGACGATTTGTAGAAACATCAAGATGAACCTGAGTTCTCCTTCCACACTAATTACTGAATAATCCAACGGCGCAACATGAAGGAAAAGAGTATGAGACTGCGAGTAGGAAAACCAGAGGAAGTAGGAGTCTCCGCGGATAGAGTCAATGAGGTTCTCGAGAAAGCGCAGGGTTGGGTTGACGAAGGGATTCACCCATCCCTGGTAATTCTGGCTGCCCGACGTGGAGAGATTTTTCTCCATGAAGCCTTAGGGTCCCTCGGAACCGAGGATCCTTCATCTCAAATTAAATTAAACACGATCTTTCCTCTAGCCTCGATCAGCAAACCAATCACAGCTACGGCAGCCATGATTCTGGTCGAGGAGGGGTTGCTCGGCTTGAATCGCCCAGTGCGAGATTATATACCGGAGTTTGAAGGTGAAGGTAAGGAACAAGTCATGGTGCACCACCTTCTGACCCACACGGCCGGGATTGATGATGAAGCCACCTGGGCAGCCATCGAGAAGAAGGAGGAGGCTGCTGTAACTGTCCCAACTTGTGAGGAGACTCAGCATCCGGCAGTTCATCGGTATCTCAACTACGGTTTTGATTTTCCACTTGCGAAAAAACCTGGGGTTGAGATGTCCTACAGCAGTTATGGTTATTATCTTTTGGGGGAAATTATTCGCCGTGTCAGCGGGCTATCTCTGGATCGTTTTGCAGCCGAAAGGATCTTCAAGCCCTTGGAGATGAAAAACTCATGGTTTTCCGTACCTGAAAATGTGAGATATCGAGTTGTCCAGCGCCCATCAGATGCTCCATTCCCAGAACTTGGATCTGTCGAGAGCCAAGAGTTCCCTAGCCCATCAGCTGGAGTATATTCAACGGCCATGGACATGGCCATCTTCGGTCAAATGTTCCTCAATGGTGGTGTTTACGGTGAAGCTCGAATATTGAGTCCTGCTTCTGTCCATGCCATGACACTGAATCAAATCCCTGGGATCGGAGGCCATTACCTCAACGAATACTTCCCGGAGGCCGAATGGGGTTTGGGTTGGGGCGTTTATCAAAATCGGAAGTCCTGGGCTTATGGGGAGATTCTGCAATCACAACGCTCTTTCTGCCATGGAGGGGCTGGTGGTGTGTTTCTCTGGGTCGATCCGGCCCATGACGTTGTCGCAGTCTTCTTCTCCGTTGTCCTTGAACTCTTAGAAAACGAACGACCCAAGGCTTGCATCGACCTGTTTATAAACACAGTCCTATCCTCTATTGTTGAGTTGTGATCAATCCCCTCTATTCAACCCTTACAGCTGGTTGATCGGCGGCAGACATCCACTGCGTGAGACGTTGTCCGTAGTTCTGCACGGTTCGGGGGCTTAACCCTTCTGCAGCCTTGGTGTTAAGGAACCCAACCAGAGCTTTAGAAACTGACAAGCCTGACGGTCTACGTTTCGTCCGGGGGGCCGAAATTCAGAGCTCAAGAGCCA
>SOIH01000242.1 GCA_004376895.1 Anaerolineales bacterium
CCGCATGCACACGAACCCGAAGAGAATCTTCGGGTTGCCCGAACAGGATGAGACCAGCATCGAAGTAGATCTCAACGAGGAATGGGAAGTGTGTGGGGCGGATTTACAAAGCCAATGCGGCTGGAGCCCGTTTGAGGGTATGCGCTTGAAGGGAAAGGTGCGAAGTGTCGTTTTGCGTGGTCAATGTGTATACGCCGACGGTCAAGTGCTTGCTACGCCTGGATTCGGCCGAGATATCACGGAGCGATGAATACACGTATCAACATCATTGAAGGAGGTGCTGTGTGTCAACTTTTATCCCCCCTAATGAGCGGCGGGTTCAAAGCCCGCATCTCCCTTTTGGCGATCATAGAGGTGCGCCGTTTTATGGGAATGACATCCTCTCGGTTTTGCAGTTCAACCGCGAGGACTTGGACTACATCTTCGAGGTCGCCAAAGAGATGCGAGCGATGGTCGAGCGTGTGGGGACATTCGACCTGCTCAAAGGGAAGATCCTAGCGAATCTCTTCTACGAACCCTCAACCCGCACATCATCTTCGTTTTTTTCGGCGATGGAGCGATTGGGTGGTAGCGTGATCCCGATTAACGAGGTCCATTTCTCGTCGGTAGCGAAAGGCGAATCATTGCCGGATACCATCCGTTCCTTGGAGTGTTACGCGGATGTGATCGTGATCCGTCACCCGGAAGTGGGGTCGGCGAAGCTGGCGGCGGAGTACGCGAAGAAACCGGTGATCAACGCTGGTGACGGCCCCGGGGAACACCCCACGCAGGCTTTGCTCGACTTATTCACTATTACGGAGGAATTGGAGCGGGTTGATGGCTTGACCGTGACGATGCTTGGCGATCTGAAACACGGACGTACAGTTCACTCGCTGGCGCGGTTGCTATCGCTATTCGTCGTGCGTCTCAATTACATTTCGCCGGAGATCCTGCGAATGCCCAGCGAACTGATAGAGGAACTCTCCGGGCAGGGGGTCTCGCAGAAAGAGTTCAGGGAACTTGATGAGGTTCTGCCCGAGACCGACGTGCTCTATGTAACTCGAATTCAGAAGGAGCGCTTCGACGACCCGAAGGAGTACGAGAAAGTAAAGGGTGCATATGTGATCACACCGCAGACGCTGCAGAAAGCAAAGGATGAGATGATCGTCATGCACCCCCTGCCTCGAGTGGGCGAGATCAGCATGGAACTCGATCAAGATCCGCGTGCGGCCTATTTCCGCCAGATGGAATATGGTCTCTACTTGCGCATGGCGCTCTTGGCGATGGTCCTCGGGAAGGCGTAAAGGGATATCATGGATTTCTTCGATCGTCTAACCCAACGAGTCCAGAATGTGGACTCGCTTCTGTGCGTCGGTCTTGATCCGCATATCGAGCTCCTTTCGGAACCCACGGCTGAAGCCGCGAAGGAATTCTGCGTGCGCATCATCGAATCGACGGTTCCGCTGGCTAGCGCATACAAGCCCAACGCAGCTTTCTTCGAAGTCTTTGGCGCACAGGGCTGGCAAGCGCTGAAGGATGTCATCGCCGCGGTGCCGGAGGGGATTCCCGTTATCCTCGACGCGAAGCGTGGGGATATCGCCTCCACGGCGCGCGCCTACGCGCAAGCTGTTTTTGATAAGCTTGGGGCGGATGCAGTCACGCTTCATCCTTATCTCGGTCGGGATTCGATTGAGCCCTTCCTACAGGATCCCGAAAGGGGCGTGTTTCTCCTCTGCAAGACGTCGAACCTAGGGTCAAATGACCTGCAGTCACTGAAGCTCTGCAGCGGGGATACACTGTACGCTCACCTCGCAAGGCTGGCGGCTAAATGGAGCATGCACGCGAACCTGGGGCTCGTCGTGGGAGCGACAGATCCAAATGCGCTGGCAGCCGTACGGCGTGCAGCGCCCGATTTATGGCTGCTGGCTCCTGGAGT
>SOIH01000181.1 GCA_004376895.1 Anaerolineales bacterium
AAAATGGGGCCGTTTCGGGGCGCTTGGAGCGCGGCACGGTGCGCTCTGATTGGCTGGTGGAACTGGTCCGGGAAATTTCGGCAAGAGGAGTGATAGACTTCTCTTAAGCAAATGGGAAGAGTGGTTCCCAGAATGCTTCCAGAAATCCGGAGGGCTTTACAGTCCAAAGATGTGTTTGAGCCGTTTACTCTCGGCTTCGATTTCACTACGTTCACTGACGTGGGTTACGCCATATTTTTTGCACAGCTCCAAGAAGCGTTTGACCAATGGTCGCATTCGCTTGGCCAGGGCGGGGTCAACCGATGATTTATCCTTAATATACCAGATTGGTTCAATGGCAGCCCGGTATGTACAGATTGAAGCCTTTTCCACACGAGCACGGACGGTATCGTTTTCGGCTAATTTCATCGCCTCGGCGAAAGCATCGAGACCCGCTTGGGCGATGGTTTCATCAATTGCATAATCTTTCGCCTTACCAAAACAGTTCGGATGTAACCCGCTGGCCAGTGCGTTCTCGTGAGTCAGATTGATGAATCGCCAAATTGGATCGGCGCTGCGGCCATAATGTAAATCAAGAAATTCGTCTATTAGCTTCCGGCCACTTTTGCTCGGATCCCATAGTAGATTGGCCATCACGTAATTGCGTAAATCAGACAGCTCGGCCCCGAGAGCATTGCCCGCCGCCTGCATAAATATCCCTATCGCATTGTTGGCTACAAAGTACCTGATGTTCGATTCTATCACCCGCAGATTGGGGCAGGGAAGTAAATAATTGCTGAAGTTCGTATTGTAGTTCCAAATAGAAATATGGTTGCACATTTTACCCCAGTTGGCCAGGTCCTGGCAAAACTGTACATTTTTCTCGCACTTCGGGTCATTGATAGGATGCAGAACACAGCACTCAATACTGCACAACTGGATTTGAACATTTGGCCGGGGCCTGATTGTTTTAGGTGGCTTGCGTGAATACCAGTAAGACAATGTACCCACCATTACATCCGGATACTCCTTCGCTACCTCATCTGCTACTGCATTGACAAACGTCAGCAGCGAGCCCATTGGGGTGTCTTCTCGCTCATCAATGGCAGCACAGCGGGGACAGCGACAGTATTTGTCATTGTCGTTCTGGCTAACTGATATGTTCTCCATACTGGGGTTTTTCCTGAGAGCATCCAAAACCGAATCGGTAACGATGCGGAGGACATCTGGATTGGTCAGACAGAGTTCAGGCCCTCCACCTCCCACTTTCAGTTTGCGCTCGCCATCGACCAGGGCGAAATACTCTGGATGTTCCTTCCCGTATTTCTGCGATGAGAGATAGCGGTAAAAACTGTGATTTATGAGATTCAGTCCTGTCTTGCCGCCCAGTTTTGCGTCGGTAGTAACAGTGTTCACACGAATCTGGGTGGCAAAAGCTGGGTTTCTGTTGGTTTCGCCGTAATAGCTCCAGCGGAAACGCAAAGACGGATGATAAAAACGGTCCAAAGGCCCAATGACACGCCACGTCCCTACCATGGGCACGTACGTATGGTCAACGGTGAGGAATCGCACACCGACGTAATCTTCGAGGAAAGTATAAACACCGTAAAGCGTCCCTCGTGTTCCCGCCTGTGGTGAGCCGACTATCGCAATGTTGTCATCTCGCACAATAATGCGAAAGTCCTCCTCCCCAAACTCATCTGTACTGAAACCGACGTTGCTGGCGCGCATAGCCGGGCCTGAACCAATGAAGATATGATGCTGTCCGTCCGTAGTGGGCTCGGGTTTGCTGACAATTGGCAGGCGAATGCTGCTTGCCTGAGAAAAATAGCTTTGGAATTCTTCAGCGGCGTAAATTTCGCTTGGCGAAGCGTCCTCTGCTATTACAATCTCCCAATTAGCCAGCTTAGCAAGATTTACTCCACTTGGAACAGTGGCAGAAACGGGACAAACCACCAAGACATATAGCAAAATTATCATTGGCACAATATTGCGATACATAGTATTATCTCCTTCCCTGTAATTGTTTGAGCCTTTAAGGACCGGGATACTTTATTTGGCTGAACTACACACCCAGTAGCAAAATACCCGTTCGCAGCTTCCATAATATAATGTGTCCTACCACTTTTCGTCAAAACTTAATTTTTTCAAGGACAGTAGGTGTTTAGGCTGTTGGGTCTGAGCTGGTTATTTTTTGGGGGCACTACGACGAGCTAAGAGGGCCGTGTCTTGATCCATCAGAACCACTTTTACATTGCACCTGTAGCTTGCATTATGGCGAGCAGTTGTGTTATAATCGTTGTAGAGAAACACACTAATAAAACTCGCTGTCTTTCTTAGAAAGATAATGGGAGCCGTCATGTACAAGCTAAAAAGCTTCACGTTAATAGAGCTCTTGGTTGTGATTGCGATAATCGCGCTGCTGTTGGCGATTATGATGCCGGCTCTTCAGAGAGTGAAGAAACAGGCACGGCTCGCCGCATGCCAGGCCAGATTGAAACAGTGGGCTGTAATCTTCAAGATGTACGCCGACGGTAACGATGGCAAAATGATGAGAAGCCAGGGATATAATATCGAGGGTTTCATGTGGATCGAAGCGCTGCGCCCGCTCTATAAAAATCCTGACCTACGGCTCTGTCCCATGGCCTCGAAGATTGAACAGGAGGAGCGGCCTCGTCGGTTCAAGGCCTGGACCTGGTTCGAAACTGATCATGGCAGCTATGGGATCAATGACTGGGTGTATGATCCGGCGCCGGGAGTAGAATCAATAGGTGGCCGCCCCACCAAAGACTATTGGAGGTACACCAGCGTACGAGGGGGTAACAACATACCACTCTTCTTGGATGCTTCGCATCCTCATGGTGGTCCGGCCCATACTGACGCGCCGCCGGCCTACGAGGACATGCCACCGGCATGGGGTGCAGGAAATCGAATGGCGCATTATTGCATCGGTCGCCACGACGGATTCGTCAATAGTGCCTTTCTGGATTGGTCTGTCAGAAGAGTCGGTCTAAAGGGCTTATGGAAACTCAAATGGCATCGAACATTCGACACAAACGGACCATGGACGGAGGCAGGGGGATGCTTAACGGAGGATTGGCCACAGTGGATAAGACACTTATCAGATTCGTATTAGGCGGTCACATAGCTGTGCACCGGCATATATAGACATATGATAATGGAGGAGCTATCGGAGATGGGTTTTCTATACATGGGATTGCAGGCGTGTGTTGACTGGTCCGGTACATGGGCTCGGAAAGAGGCACAATCATGCAGGGCAAGCCCATACTCTCAGAGACAATTCCGTGTTTTGGTGCGTGACCAAAGCACTTTGGCTCTAATACTTTTATTTGGAAGGAGTAGTACCATGATAAAAAAATTGATTTATTTAGTTTGTTTTCTGGGCGTAGCAGCGCTGGCGGGTGTCGCTCAGGCCGAGACGCTGTCCCCCGACGACGCGAGTATCAAAGACAACCTTTGTCTGTGGCTGAGAAGGCCGGAGGTGAATTACGATGCCGACAGCGGCGTATGGACCGATCTGAGCGGCAGGGGACACGATGCCGTAGCCGTGGGTGAAATAGAGGCCTGGGGCGTCACCTACGTCGGGCCTACGCTCGCGTTCGGCAGCAATCCGACCGTGTTCGATCACCCATTCGGTATTGTTAAATTCACAGGGGAAATAGATGATCTAATGCGCGCCGCCAACCTCAACGAAGGTTCAGGCCTGACCGAGCTGACCATCCTCGCAGTGTATAAAGACTATAACTACGATGAGAGCAACCGGAGTATCACCCGCCCTCTGGGTTTCGGCTCAATATCCGGCGAGGGAGAGAATATGGGTGATAACTTCAACCTGGCGAACGACGTGAGCATCCGTAAGGATAACGGCTCTATTGGCGGCGCCACAGCAACACATCCAGAAGATACGTTCTTCATTCGCGCAGCGAGGATGGATAGCAGTAGGATTGATCAATGGTTCAATGCCGACGGCACACTTGAGCACGTGCATACCGCGAGCGGGTCTTCCTATACTACATCCACTGATAATTTCTACCTTGGCGACCTGCGTGCCGGCAATAGCACAACTATTGGCGGGTCCTTTTCACGCACTGACATCGAGATTGCAGAGGTTATCGTCTACAACAGAGTCTTGACCGAGGCCCAGATCGAAGGGCTCAGCGAGTGGCTCCAGACCCATGTAGGTATTAGTGCTGGAGAAGGTTATCCGTTTGCCTTTGGCCCCGATCCGCGCGATGGCGTCATGCTTCTGGATACATGGGCGAACCTTAGCTGGCGTGCGGGAGATTTTGCAGTCTCGCATGACGTGTATATCGGCGATAATTTCGACGATGTCAACGACGGCGCAGAGGGAACGTTCCAGGGCAATCAGAACACAACGCTTGTTACTGTCGGCTTTCCAGGATTTGCTTATCCGGATGGCCTTGTGCCGGGCTCGACTTACTACTGGCGAATCGATGAGGTCAATGAAGCTGATCCCAACAGCCCGTGGAAAGGTCCTGTGTGGAGTTTCTGGATTCAGCCCAGTAAAGCCTATGATCCCGTCCCGCCTGATAATGCCGAGCTTGTAGCCACGGATGCAAGCCTTAGCTGGACGGCAGGTTTTGGTGCGAAATTACACACCGTGTACTTCGACGAGAGCTTTGACGATGTGAACAATGCCGCAGAGGGTCTCCCTCAGGGAACTGCAACCTATGACCCCGGCCCGCTTGAATTGGCTAAGACTTACTACTGGCGGGTAGATGAGTTTGATATTATCGACACGTATAAAGGCACCGTCTGGAGCTTTACTACTGAGGGCGCCGTCGCCAATCCAGACCCCTCTAATGGCGCTGTGGATGTAAAGCAGACCCAGATTCTTACCTGGTCGCCGAGTGTCTTTGCTGCTTCGCATGAGGTTTACTTTGGCAGCGACAAAGATGCCGTGAAGAATGCCGATATCAGTTCGCCAGAGTATAAAGGCACCAGGTCCCTCGGTTCTGAGAGCTATGACCCCGGAATGCTTGAATGGGACAGCACTTACTACTGGCGGATTGATGAGGTCAATAACACCAATCCCGACAGCCCGTGGACAGGCATCCTCTGGAACTTTACGACTGCCAACTTTCTTGTCGTAGATGATTTTGAATCTTATAATGACCTTGATCCCGCTGATCCCGAGAGCAACAGGATATTTAACGCGTGGATAGACGGATATGACGACCCGGCAAACGGTTCTTTAGTTGGTTATGACACTCCTCCTTTTGCAGAGCAAACTATCGTTCACGGAGGCAACCAGTCGATGCCACTTTACTACGACAACAGTGTTGGGTACTCTGAGGCAACTTTGACGTTGACTTACCCGCGTGACTGGACCGAGAATGGTGTCAACACACTGAGGATCTGGTTCAGAGGCAATTCGGATAACGCTGCTGAGACTTTATATGTTGCTCTCAACGGCAATGCGATCGTTACTAATGACAATCCTGATGCAGCTCAGGTAACTACCTGGACGGAATGGACTATCGACCTGCAGGCCTTTGCAGACCAGGGCGTGAACTTGGCTAATGTCAATACTATTTCCCTTGGTCTTGGTAACAGGAACAATCCGTTAGCTGGTGGTTCAGGTACAATGTACTTTGATGATATTCGTCTGTATCCACCGCCGCCGGAGCCAACACCTTAAGATATGATTTAGCTGACAAGCGGATTTATGTCAATTCGGGGCTTATACTGATTGATTCGGTATAGGCCCCTTTGTTTTAGGGCAATAGCGAACGGACTACACATAAGCCGATAGAAACTTAAACTAGCTTCGGTGTGGATTTCAACCGGTCACAATGGCTAAAAAGTAAGCCTTGCCATCACCCTAGGCTCAGCGAAGGAGACTCTATTGACTGGCGTAGATGAATTTCTCTATCAGAAACGTCGTATGAATGTTTGAATTTGAGTTGATAAGTAAGGAAGCGTTCATCATGGCTAAAGAAGATTTACAGATTAATTCAGGCTACCAGACAGAGCTGCATGACCAGCACCTGTGCTATATCATATCTCAAGGTTTTAGTCTAACTGATGAGCAGGAGTACAAGGTTTTAGTCGAAGATGCGAGGTATATTTGCAATCACTGCAAACGTAAAGCCAAAAGTGATGCCAATCTCTGTGTTCCGACTCCCTTGTAAAGTACAATAGGTCATTTCAGATTGAAAATGCCTTGGGTTAGACCATCTTCGGATTTTCTGTAGGACGGCTGTGAGAGGTGTTTTAGTCAAGTCCAAGTTCCCCAA
>SOIH01000026.1 GCA_004376895.1 Anaerolineales bacterium
GGGACGAAATCCAATTCGTAATCGAGTCATGCTGACGCCTCCGTTCTACGCGGCGCCAGGTAGTATACGCGTGGCCCAGTCCCTAGATCACCCCTAAGTTGAAAATACGGGCCATCGGACAGCAATTGGCTGACGACCGAATCGGGGTTGTTCAGATCGCCAAAACTGCGGGCGCCTACCGGACAAGCTGCCACACAAGCCGGGGTAGCTTCCCGATCCACACCTGGTGTAAGGCCTACTTTCAAGCCCCGGTCGATGCGATGGAAGCAGAAGGAGCATTTTTCAACCACCCCACGTGGTCTACGCTGGACTTCAGGATGCCCCCACTCCGGAACCGCCGGGTTGGGTCCTGTGAAAGCCTCCCAGTTGAAGGCTCGTGCGAAGTACGGGCAGGCCACTTCACAGTAGCGGCATCCAATGCAGCGGTCGTAATCCATCATCACGATGCCGTCTGCTCGCCGATAGCTCGCACCCACCGGGCACACTTCCGCACATGGGGGTTGTTCACAATGCATGCAGGGCCGCGAGATATAGACCGGCTCACCCCCATCCGTGTAGTTTTCAATGATAACCACGTTCCAGGAGATCTCCGGAGACACATCGTTGTGAGCCTGACAGGCCAAACTACAATACCCGCATCCCGTGCATTTCGCCTGGTCGATCACCATTGCCCAACTGTGCGGACTCTCGCCCTCTGGACCTGAGGCTGATGCCTTTTGTGCCCAACGCAACCCGGCAACCGCAGCCGCCCCGGCGGCAGTCATTCTGATCATGCCTCGCCGATTTAAATTCTCTTCGGCCATGGCTTTACTCCTCATCCTTTCTTATGCGTTCATACCAGCGCTCGAGCCATGGTGCGAGGATCATCCCGCTCGCCATCCCGACAATACCCGAAAGCATGGCAAACCCCACCGGGCTTATCGGGCTTGGATCGGCCCTGAGGGTTACAATCTCCACACCGGCTACCGGCTCTGGTTCTGGCGTTGAAAAAGGCTCGGGGTGAACCTCCACCGGATCGTGCATCTGATAGACGTGGCATTCGTTGCAGGTGCTCAGTTTGACTCCGAAACTGTGATCGCGAACAGCGTGGCCCCCGCCGGCTTCTGCTAGAGTCGGACCCAGGTGGCAATCTGCGCAAGTCAATCCTTCAGCCGCATGCTCTGAATGCCCAAAACTTGAAGCCCTTGTGCGATGGCATGTCGAACACAACACGGAGGCGTCATACGCTTTCAAACCTGTCGCATGCGGATCATGGCAACCAATGCAATTAAGTTCCTCGCTCCGATGGCCCGAGACCTGCCATTCGAAGTAGGTCTCTGTGTGACACTTCCCGCAGAAAGTAGCCGATCGGTCTGTGGGCATAGGCTCCGTGGGGTGGTCAATGGCTTGTGAGTCGTGGCACGACTCACACCCGACTCCATCCTCCTCCCACGTACCCGTTTTGGGATCGTAACCTGTTGTATGACAGTTCAGGCAGGTTTTGTCTTCTCCGCCTGCCCGCCAGGCCTCCAAAAATATCGGGTCCGTTGATGCTTGCCCATGAGCGCCATCCCACCAGGCTTGCTGGAAGGCGGGATGACAGACGGCGCAGTCAACATCACCACTCCCACTCTGCGCTTGCACCGGCGTCTGTACAAAGGCGAAGCTAACCAACGCAAGCGGGAGGGCGAATACCATCCCCAGGAACAATCTTCGCAACCATCGGATCATCTTCATCTCTCCTTTATCGCCCATCAGGCAGAAATGCCGGCTGGCACACTTCTGAAAACCGGGCAATCGAGACATTTCTGGCTAAGGTCTCCAGACCCATCACGAAATACCTGCCAACAGGGTTGATTGTTTTTGAGAAACGCGGGGCATTCTTCATGATTCTCTTGTGGACACTTGTGAGTCTTCCAGCAGCGAATCTGTGAAAACATACTTATTTGAGCGATCTCTGGCTGGATGGCTTGCTCCGCTTCTTGCTGCCACCTCTGGTCTAGTCGTCGTAATGCATATACCAGAATCGCCGTCACAACGACGGGGATTCCTATCCGAACTAGAAGTCCGGCAATTACCAATAGCATGGCTATGAGTTCATCCATAGCTAGTCCTTACTGAGAAGGTTTCCGCCGGCGCTCGATCATTGTCCCGAAGAACAACAGAATTGAAATGGGCATCACGATTCGCAGCAGGACAAGAGCGAGAACTACCAGTTCACCGTTCATTGGTTTCACTCCTTCGAGGGTATCTCCACTCCTACGGTAAGGGTTTCCCGCGTAAAGGTAAATCCGGTGCGTACCCGATTTTTTGCCTATGGCAACTGTCCCAGCGGACCTTCGTGGAACTGGTGCAGACCCCCTATTCCCTACTATTAAGATAGTTAGGCTGTGGGGTATGTAACCCAAACGGGAAACAAAAAAACACCGCTAGAAAGCGCGGTGTTTTACTCATAGAGAAAAGTTTGCCGTCAGGCTTGGATGATGCCCTTCCGAATGGCGTACTTCACGAGTTCGGTGCGGGAATGCATGCCAAGCTTACGCATGATGTTTTCACGATGCCGGGCGACGGTCTTAGGACTAATTCCCAGCGTCTCACCTATCTCAAGATTGGTTGCGCCATCTGCAAGGTGTGCCAATACCTCCTGCTCCCGGTCCGTCAGTCCATCCATCCCCCCTCCCATGTTAGTTTGCGACTCCTGGGTAAGATAATCTTTGACCAGGAGTTTGGCCATCGAAGGATAAAGATAGACCTCCCCCATCGCCGCTGTGCGAATCGCGGTCAGCAGCTCATCCGGTGCCGCCCGTTTGGGAACGTAGCCGCTTGCTCCGGCATCCAACATCTTGAAAAAATACTCCTCGTCCTCGTGGATGGTCAAGGCCACAACGGCAGTTCCCTCGCTCAACCGTTTCACCTCACTGGTTGCGTCAATCCCAGAGAGATCTGGTAAACCGATATCCATCACGATGACATCCGGCTTTAGGCGTTCCAAGGAATCCAATGCTTCCTTCGCTAGACCGAACTCCCCAACAATTTCGACATCGGGTTCCCCTTCCAACAGCATGCGCAAACCCGAACGCACGACTTCGTGGTCATCCACCAGCATTAGACGGATCGTCATCATACTCCTCAGATATATCTTGGTAGGGAACGATCACCCTGATGCGCGTCCCTTCACCTTCACCCGATTCCAACTGGAACCGGCCATTGAATAAAGCTGCTCTTTCCTCCATGCCCGCGAGCCCCCAAGATGGCCTTGATAAATCCATCGAAAGTATTTGTGGATTAAACCCACAACCATCATCGATGACATCCAATTGTACACCGTCAGTTCCGAATATGAGGCTGACTTCGACATTATCAGCGTTGGCATGTTTTACCACGTTTGTCAGCGCTTCTTGAGCGATGCGGAACAGGCCTGTTTTAACCGGCGTGGGCAGATCTCGGTCTTCCCCATCAACCTTAACACCGATCTTAAGCGGGACCCGTGTTTCGACCTCGCCCGCATACCAACGCAAAGCAGAGGCTAAGCCGAGGTCATCCAGATGTGAGGGTCGCAAGTCCGAGATCAAGCGTTGTAATTCTGTGAGAGAATGAGCCACTAGTCCCTCGAGCTGTCGCATATTTCCCGCCGCCTTATCTACATCATCTCGCAATACCGAGCTTGCACCGCGCAAGCCCAAACCGATGGCCGTAAGCGCCTGACCTGTCTCGTCGTGCAACTCTCTTCCGATCCGTTGGCGCTCCGCTTCCTGCGCCGCGACAACTCGCCGAAATAGTTCCCCTCGCAAAGCCTCCCTGCGCTCCGCCTCCTGAAGTCGCTCCCTCTGTAATTCAGCGATGTGTCGCTTGGTCTCAACTTCAGAAGACCGAAGGAAGCGAATGACAAAGAAGGCACCGACGATGGCTATAACCGCACGCAGGAGTTGTATAGGGAAGCCAAAAAGCTCGAAAAAGAGTGCCTGATTTATAACATTCGATGGGGGGAGAGGACTCGCCCGTGTAAAAACCTGACCGATGACTCCATACCACGCAAAGGCCACCGCAGCCCAGAGGCTGTCGCGGCCGAACCTCGCCAATCCAGCTCTGCGAAACTCACGTTGTTGAGCGATCAATCCTGCGGAGGCGAGCATGGCGGAGGGTATCGCCAGCACGTAACGTGTCCATACATCTGCTGCATCCCAGAGTTCAGAAACCACGCCGATCCTCCCACGCAGCATCAGTATCCCGAATCCCCATACGGCCGCGAGTCCCAGCGGGACCAGCAGTCCAATGCGGTGTGCTCTTGCAGAAGGCGAGAGAAGTGAAGCGCCGAAGGCAGCCAATGAGAGAAAGGAAAGCGCAAGCAGGGCTAGACGTACACTTTCCCAAGCCAGCGGAGCGGCGGAGTAGCCTGGAAGCAACCGTAGTAATTGGAACATCTCCAGCCACTCATGAGTGCCGTGAAGCAGCCCAAATATCGCCAATGGCCGTAAAGCTCTGCGCAAGCGCTCATCCGTGCCGCGCCCGACCTCCAGTGTGATGGCCATCCCCATGCTGAAAAAAGCCAGTCCGTAAAAAAAGAAGATTATCGCAATGGTGGGGACATCCATGAGACGAAGCGCCTCCGCAGATAAGATCGTACACAGTTTAACAGTACGGGACGATTGCGAAAAGTTTACAAGGAACCATCCAAAAAAGGAGGGTCCTTATGAAAACCGAGATTCCCAGGTGATATGGACACTGGGGATCCTCATTACTGACGTAGTTGCGTGCCGCAGCGGCGGCAATAATGATCCGACGCGCCAGCCTCCACTCCGCAGAGATGGCAATAAACCGGTGAGGCATCAACCTCTTCCCGTGATTTGACTGTTGGCTTTCGCCGGCGCTTGCGTTTGCGCGGTTGTGCGGCTGGAGAATCCAGTTGTTTGAAACGCACGTACATGATCACACCTGCCACAATCAAAACGAAACCGACGCCGCCCAGTATGTAGGGTAGCATCTCTGAGAGATCCGGCGTTTCACCACGCACTTCGTCCGGTCTATCAATCTTGGGTTGCGCGTTGATCGTGAGTTCTGAGCCCTGTTTCTCGTATGCGAAGCTAATAAGCGCTTGCGACTCAGCAGACAGCGGCCCATAAGCCGCACTGTGATAAACCAACCCGTCATTGTGAACCCCGGCTACACCCGTGGGGGTCACCTGAATGTTGGCTGCACCCCATGGTTGTTGTATCTCGTATTGAAATTCGCCAATGTCCACACCACCCGGCCACAAGAACGTGAAGCTGCGTTTGTCACCCTCAAACGTTAAATCGGCGTAGAATTCGATCCAGATCCCAGCGCTTTCCGCCTCCATAACAATCGTCGCCCATTGCCCTTGCACCCGGCGCTGATAATCTGCCGCGAATAATTGGTCCTGTGGTCCCTTGATTGCTACGGCAGATGGTTCGCCATACATCGTTGGCACAGGGATCTCAACATGCGCAGGCAGTTCCACCGATGATGACAACACACCCCGCAGGATTACCAGCACGCCTGGCTGGTCAAACTCCGGCCACAGCGCGATCTCCAAGCGCTCCAAGGGAGACGCACTCCCGAGCTGCAGCGGCTCTGAAAGCATGGTCGATGAGGGTTTAATATAACTGAGGGTGATCTCCTGCTCGTCGCTCGCGGATCGCGCTCCCAGACCGATATCTGTGAACATGAGACCATTATCGGCCTCTTCAACCTTCCCCTCGGGCATTACCTTCACCTCACTAGCGCCGACCGGGTGCATGACCTCCACCGTCAAGTCAGCGATCTCAATCCCGCCCGGTATCAGGAAATCAAAGCTTCGGTTCTCTTCTTGAACATCCAGGGCGGAGTAGAACTCGACCCAAACACCGGTCGTAGGAGTCTCGATATCCAGGAACGCCTGCGCTCCCTCTTGGACCACATGCCACTCCACGTTGTCATCCAATTGCCCATCTGGATACCACGCCGCGACGGCGTGAGGAGCCTTGACCATATCCGGCAGGGGTAGACGGATGACCGCCGGCAATGCAGTTTCTGGTGATAATCGCGCCTCATACAACACGAGCACGCCAGGTCGATCGTACTCCGGCCAAAGCGAAACCTTCAAACTCTCCAATCGCGCCTCGGACTGCGCAATTCCTCTAGAGGGCGAGAGCATCAACAAAAGGAGCAGGATAATTGGTACATTCAAGGTTCTCTTCATGTTTTCCTCGCTGCATACGATAATACACTTTCAGACTCACGACAACCAAAATCCCCAATTTCGTTGAG
>SOIH01000128.1 GCA_004376895.1 Anaerolineales bacterium
TCTGAGGAGTGGAGCGACGAAGAATCTCACCCCTGGCAAGAAAACCCCGAACGTCCGAAGAACGAGGTGCTTCACTTCGTTCAGCATCACAAGCTTCTTCTTTCTGTCAACCCTTCGGCGTTGCTCCCCACACTCTTCGGGCGGGGACTTCTCAGGACAGGCCTGAGGCATGCAGTGCCGAAGAATCTCACTCCTGGTAAGAGCCTAGTACAGCGGTTCATAGTAAGAGATGCTTCGTCGGAGTTTACCCTGAGCGTTGCCGGAAAGCTCGCGATCACAAAATCCGAGTATGCGCTGTGAGATCCCCGTCTGCAATTTCATTGGGACAAGCGGTTTGGGAGCAGCTCAGCATGACATCTTCAATTTTGATGTGGGATATTTGACATTTCCTTTCGAATTTGTATTATTAGATACGGTGGATAGGTAAGCACTTCCTGCGACCGGTTTCACTTCGCCAAAGAATCAACCACTGGGAACACCCAGAGTTCAGTAACGAACAACGAAACGTAGAAAATTCGGTGACTCGGTTCCATTCATTCTGATTCCATGGATCCAATAGCAATGGAATTTCTTCTGCCTGTATGACAACTGAAACGATTTTTCTAAAGGTAGATGACGTCTCATTGCGCTTCGGCGGCACCCAGGCACTCACGAGTGTTAGCTTCGACGTCCATCCTGGTGAGATCCTGGCAATTATCGGGCCCAACGGCGCCGGTAAGACTTCCATGCTAAACTGCCTCAACGGCTTCTACCGACCCTATCAGGGGCAGATCCTCTTCAACAGTAAAGACCTCACGAGGCTGCCACCCGATCGCATCGCCCAAATGGGGGTGGCGCGCACCTTCCAAAATATCGCCCTGTATACTGGCCTGAGCACGCTCGATAACCTAATGGCAGCCCGTCATATTCATATGCGGGCTAACTTTTTACAGTGTTTGATCTATTGGGGTCCGGCACACCGTGAAGACATCACCCATCGGGTGCGGGTTGAAGAGATCATCGATTTCCTCGAGATCGAACACATCCGCAAATCAATTGTCGGATCGCTGCCCTACGGACTACGCAAGCGAGTGGAATTGGGTCGCGCCCTGGCGCTCGAACCGCGCTTGCTACTGCTGGATGAACCCATGACTGGCATGAATCAGGAAGAAAAGGAGGATATGGCGCGTTTCATCCTCGATATCCACGAGCGCGAGCATATGACAATCTTGCTGATAGAACATGATATGGGCTTGGTCATGGACATCGCCGATCGCGCCGTGGTGCTCGACTTCGGCGCCAAGATTGCCGAAGGTTCTCCCAAGCAGATACGCTCGGATCCAACTGTGATCAACGCCTACCTAGGTGAGGCTGCTTGAGATGGGCGATATGGATACCCTCCCGAAGAGTTTGCGGGCTACTGCCGCACGCTATGGGTCGAGCAGAACCGCCATGCGGCAGAAGGACCGCGGCATCTGGCGCTCCTTCACCTGGGAAGAATCGTTTGAGCAGACGCGCGATCTTTGCCTGGGTCTTACGCAACTGGGTTTTGCACACGGAGAAAAGGCCTGCATCATTGGCGATAACGATCCGCAATACTTCTGGGCGCAAGTGGCGGTCCAATCTGTCGGCGGTATTGCCGTGGGTATCTTCACGGATAGCTCGCCGCTTGAAATTGAATATATCGTGGCACACTCGGATTCCACCCTGGTGTTCGCTAAGGATCAGGAACAGTGCGATAAGCTGATCGAGATCAAGGATCGGCTCCCTAAGGTGGAGCGCGTCATCTACTGGGATGAGAAGGGTTTGTGGAGCTACGATGATGAATGGCTGCTGGATTACGACGAGGTCCAGGCATTAGGCAGACATCTCCATGAGGAAAAACCGGCGCTGTTCGATCAATTGGTCGACGCAGGAAAGGCTGATGAGTTTGCCATCTTTTGCTACACATCAGGAACAACTGGCCAACCGAAAGGGGCGATGATCAGCCACGCAAATTTGATCGACGGTTGCGATCTAACCCTGGAAGTAGACCCGCGCACCGCGGATGATGAATACCTCTCATTCCTACCCCCGGCCTGGATCACTGAGAACGTGCTTGGCCTGGCGATTCACCTGCGCACGGGCATGATCGCCAACTTTCCAGAGGCTCCCGAGACAGTCCAGGAGAACTTGCGCGAGATCACACCCTTCGTGCAGTTATTCAGCGCCCGTCAGTGGGAAAGCCTGGTTGCTCTGGTGCAAGTGAAGATGACCGAAGCCACCTGGGTCAATCGTTTACTCTACCGACTCTTCATGCCGGTTGGCTATAAAGTAGCGAATTTGCGCTACGAACAGCATAAACCGATTCCCTGGATCTGGCGCGCATTGTTCGCTTTCGGTGAAGTTGCATTATTCCATCCACTGCGGGACAAACTGGGTATGACCCGCATCCGCTCGGCCTATTCTTCGGGTGCAGCCCAGAGCCCGGATGTGATCCGTTTCTTCCGTGCCATCGGGGTCAATATCAAGCAGCTATACGGTTCTACGGAAGCCCAGACGCACACGCTCCACATCGGTGATGACGTGCGTTTTGAGACTGTCGGTCTGCCACTGCCCGGGATGGATGTCCGCATTGCTGATGACGGCGAGATCCTCATCGCCGGTCCTTCGGTTTTCCAAGGCTACTACAAAGATCCTGATGCCACTAAAGCAGCACTCGAGATCGATTCGGAAGGTAAAAGGTGGTTCCGAACCGGGGATGCCGGGCACATCGATGATGACCAGCACGTGATCTACCTCGACCGTCTTAAGGAGATGATCCCACTGGCAAGCGGGGAGCACTTCTCGCCACAGTTCATAGAAGGTCAGCTCAAATTCAGCCCCTATATCCGTGACGTGATGACGGTTGGCGCGGCCGATCTTCCATTTGTCACGGCTTTAATCAACATCGATTTTGAGAACGTGGGCCGCTGGGCTGAAAGACAAGGTCTTGCTTATACGACGTTTGTGGATTTATCTCAAAAGCCAGAGGTCTATAGTCTTATCCGACAGGATGTGGAGCGCGTCAACCAAACGCTGGTCGAGGCGGCAGCCGTGCGCCGGTTTGTGCTGATGCATAAAGAATTCGATGCTGATGAGGCAGAGCTTACTCGCACCCGTAAACTGCGCCGAAGGATTTTGCGGGAACACTATCAGGATATTATTGACGCCATGTATAGTGAAAGCGTCGAAGTGCGTGTCAAAGCTTCCGTGCGCTACCAGGATGGTCGTGAAGGGATCATCGAAACGACGGTGCGTGTAGAAGCGCTCGATAAGGAGGAGAGTCCAGTATGAATTGGCAATTACTGCCCCAGTTCGCCGTAACTGGATTATTGGCCGGCGGTCCAATTGCCTTGATGGCGCTCGGCCTGGTGCTCATCTTCAAGTCCTCCTACATATTCAACTTCGCGCAAGGCCAACTGCTTCTCATAGGTGCGCTGATCACCTGGTGGTTTTCAGTGGAACTGGGGCTGCCATTGTGGGTCTCGATCGCCCTGGCGTTAATCATCTCGGCTTTTCTGGGTCTGGTCATCGAACGTTTGGCGCTGCGACCGATGACTGGACAACCACTGCTTTCGATCATCTTGATGACGCTTGGTCTCAGCCAGGTTCTACAAGGATTGGCGCTGCTGTTTTTCGGCGGAAGTCAGCGCAATTTCCCACATATTTTCTCGGCCGGTGACCCTTATAAGATCACCACCCCATTTATATACGAGGGTAATCCGATTGTGCTGATCCTCAAGCAGAACCTGGTGTGGTCCTTTATCGTGGCCATCCTGGGCGTGATCGTGATCGGCGCCTTCTTTCAATTTACCAAAGCCGGGCTGGCGATGAGAGCCACCTCCGAGGATCACGAGCTGGCACAGAGCATTGGACTGCGCGTCCACCGTATCTTTGGCATCTCATGGATGTTAGCCGCTGTTGTTGCGACTACTGGGGGGGTGCTCCTGGCAACATCAAGCGGCCTCGACCTGAGCCTTTCCGTCGTGGTGCTAGCGGCCTTTCCAGCCGTGCTCTTGGGTGGCCTGGAGTCGATCCCGGGCACGATCGTCGGCGGCCTTTTAATTGGCCTATCGCAGGGGTTGGTCTCAGTCTCGAAGATCCAATTTATTCGCAATTCAGGCGAGATCATGCCCTATATCGTACTCCTGTTGGTCTTGCTGATCCTGCCAGAAGGATTATTCGGTCAAAAGAGGATCGAGAGGATCTAGAAAATGGCTGTGTTACGACCTGCCGGTGAATTCGATACAAGTTATGCAGAGGACATGGCCACCATCCGTCGCAAGTGGCAGTGGGTGGTTCTGTTCGCGCTCATTATTGCGCTTTACACATTGCCGTTCTATGCCAGTCAAAGCCTTGTCGCCCTGGTGAATCGCATCTGCATTACCATCATCGCAATTCAAGGTCTCAATTTACTCACTGGCTATACCGGACAGATCTCACTGGGCCAGGCAGCCTTCATGACCACCGGAGGCTATATTTCTGCGCTGCTGGTAAACCAGCTGGGCTGGCCCTTCTACTTCTCAATGCCAGCTGCTGCTCTGGGGGCTGGTGTGATCGGGTTGCTATTCGGTCTGCCCTCGCTGCGGGTGAAGGGGTTTTACCTGGTGATGGCTACCCTGGCAGCCCAGTTCATCATCCCCTGGTTTACCCGCAACTCCTTCAAAGAGCTTCTGAACGGTGCCCAGGGGTTGAACGTGGCTGTGCCCGTGTTTTTCGGGTTGGAAATCAACACGCCGCAGCGCTACCTGGTGTTGACATTAACTGTCCTGATCGTGACTACGTTCGTTGCCCACAATGTCTCGCGCTCTCGTCTCGGGCGCGCCTTCATCACGATCCGCGATAATGATTTGGCCGCGGAGGTGCTTGGAGTTAATTTATTCCGAGTAAAACTTCAGGCTTTCTTCCTGGCGGCTATGTACGCTGGCCTGGCAGGTGCGCTAGCAGCCCACCAACTGCGCCATATAAATTCTGAAACCTTCAATTTGACCGACTCGATCATCTTCATGGGGATGCTGGTCATCGGCGGTCTAGGATCCAATCTGGGTCCTTTCTTCGGCGCGATTGTGGTCGAGATGTTGATCGAAATTGCCACTATCCTCGGACCAGTTTTCTCCGATATTCTTCCGGCTACAGCTTATGGCGCCGTTCAGGCATTGCGTCCATTGTTCTTTGGCACAGCTTTAATGCTGTTCCTGATCTTTGAGCCGCGCGGTTTAGCCTATCGCTGGAATGTCATAAAAGCAGCCTGGCGATTACGTCCATTCTCTCATTAACCCGGAAGGAGGTGCAGGAACAACTTGTGTCATTTCGAAGCTCAGGGCGTGCCCCGATCCCCGACATCGTTCCGAAGGCCTGAGTAGAAACCGTCAAACTTAACGAGGAGATGAGCCATGCGTAGCAAGATCCATATCCTTCTTAGCCTATTTGTCCTAGTAGCACTGGTATTAGGTGCCTGTGCACCTGCCGCTACGGAAGAACCACCACCACCACCGCCACCGCCAGAGCCTACAGCCCCTCCGGAGCCAGAACCTGAAATACCGGCTGGGCCGCCTGATCTGACCGGTGAAACGATTACGATCTATCACTTCGGCGATCTTTCCGGCCCATATGCGGCTATCACCTCGCCGCTGGTGCACGGAGCGGAAGATGCCGTCGCGGCAGTTAATGAGGCCGGGGGGATTTATGGCGCCATGCTTGATGTGAAATTCGCCGATACTGGCGGCAGCATCGATGAAGCCGTGGCAGCTTTCGATCGCTTCACCGGTGAAGATGACAATCCGCTGGTGATGATCACCTACGGCTCAGGTGAAGTTGAAGCGCTAGCGCAGCGCTTCGCCGAGAATAAGGTCGTCAACATCACCGCCGGTTTGAGTGCCCGGGGCTTCTACATCGATTCGGGTTACTCCTTCGGGCTGGGACCGATCTACCCCGATCAGTTCGGCTTAGTGATGACCTTTTTGCACGATAACTGGGAAGCGTACAAACCGGCCGATGCAGGGGATGAGATCAAGCTGGCCTACGTCAGCTGGCCCACAGCTTTTGGCCAAGGGGCGCTTACGCCCGAAACGCGGGTCTTCCTTGATGATTTAGGCATCGAGGTGGTCGCTGAAGAAACCTACGATGTCTCGCCGGCCGCGGATACAACCACCGCCATTCTTAACGCCCAGGCGGCTGGTGCCAATGTCATCTGGACCAATACCTTGGCGTTCGGCGTCTCGGTTGTCTTGAATGACCTCAATAGCCTTGGTCTACGTGATCAATTTGTCGTCGCGACCGATAACTGGGGTATGGACCTGGCTACCTATGCCTTCCTAGCGGATGGGGCTTATGGTGTCGGTCTGATCTCGGCCTTCCCCTATCTCTGGTGGACCGATGCTGATAATGCCGGTGTGCAGTATGCCGAGAACTTGTTCGCCGCCAACGAGCGGCCGTCGAGTGAGCACAATGTCGGCTACCTGCTGTTAGTCGCCGGGATCGATATGGCCGTTCAGGCGATCCAGCACGCTATCGATACGGTGGGCTACGAGAATCTTAATGGTGAGGCCGTGCATGATGCCCTGATGGACTTGAGTCCGTTCGAGGCGCTGGACGGTGTGCTACGTGTCGACTACTCAGGTACGAGCCGATCGCCACATGTCTCCCAGATTCGTATGATCATGGGTGGACCAGACGCCTTTAATGTTCTTCAAGACTGGACCGACACCCCAGATCTGCGACCCACAGAGTAGAGTATCCATCGTTAAGAATTACCCCCGGGGGCGTCTGGATTTGATGCCCCCGGGATCCATAAGGTGCCTATGTCGCAGTTAATGCTTAATAACATCGAGGTTGTGTATTGCGACGTCATCCAGGTGCTGCGAGGGGTATCGCTCGAGGTGCAGCCTGGAACCGTCGTAGCTCTATTGGGTTCGAACGGCGCTGGAAAGACGACCACCCTGCGAGCGATCTCGGGCTTGCTGGTAAGCCAGGACGGCAAGATCACGCGCGGCACGATCGAGTACGACGGCGAGCGCATCGACCGCCTGCCACCAGATGAAGTCGTCCGAAGGGGTTTGATCCAGATTCTGGAAGGGCGACGGCTCTTCCAACACCTCACGGTCGAGGAGAACTTGGTCGTAGGTTCGGTGGCGCGTGGTCGCACAACGGATGCCAGCTTGAAACACGATCTGGCCGAGGTCTACCGCTATTTCCCCAGGTTGGAGGACATGCGCAAGCGTGTCAGCGGCTACCTGTCTGGTGGGGAGCAGCAAATGCTGGTCATTGGGCGGGCACTCATGAGTAACCCGCGCTTCATCCTGCTGGATGAACCTTCCCTGGGATTGGCACCCTTACTCGTCGCCGAGATCTTCCGGGTTATCCAGCAAATGAGCGATCAAGGCGGGATCTCGATCCTCCTGGTGGAGCAAAACGCCAATCTGGCGCTCAGTGTGGCGGACTACGCATACGTGATGGATAACGGACGTATCGTATTGGACGGGTCGGCAGAGCAAATGGTCAATAATGAGGACATCAAGGAATTCTATCTGGGATTGAATCAGTTGGGTGAGCGTAAGAGCTACCGGGACGTGAAGCACTATAAAAGACGAAAGCGTTGGCTGGGATGAGATCCAATCTCATCAGGAATCATCCCGGGGAAGGTGGGTAGAATTATGGGACAAACTTTTTATACGATCCTTCAAGAGAACGCCCGTACGAGTGGTACAAAAATAGCACTCATTGGTTCATCTGATTCGCTCACGTACAATCAATTACTAGAACGTGTGGATAGGCTTGCCGAGGGTCTCAACCAGAGAGGTATCGCATCGGGCGAACGCCTCTGCCTCCTGGCTCATAATGCCATCGAGAGCTTCCTGCTGTTTGGCGCTTGCGCAAGAACCGGGGCGATAATCTTCCCGATCAATTGGCGTCTGTCGAGCGCAGAGGTTCAAGCGGTGTTGAACCTGGCTGAGCCGAAGATGGTGATCGTGGATGCAGCCAACCTGGGGACACTTGAATCGATCGAAGTCGATTCTATTCCGCTTCGAGCCATTATTGGCATCGAACCCCAGGAGGGTTGGCTGTCCTTTGATGACTTGTCACAGGAGGCGGTGAGTGAATTCCCGGTCGTCAAGGCGGACGATGCCTTCGTGTTGCTGACAACGGCAGCTGTTGAAGGCGTGCCGCGTGCTGCGACGTTAACACACGCCAATATCCTGACGGCCAGCGATCAATTGATTGATGGTCTTGGATTAACACCCGACGACCGCCATCTCGCTGCGCTGCCACTCTTCCACGTCACCGGGTTAGGGCTCTCATTAGCGACACTTCAGGCTGGTGGCGCCAATATCATCCAGGAGCGATTCGATCCCGCTGATGCAGTAGGGCTCATGGATCAACATCAGGTGAGCTTACTAGCCAGTTTCCCGCCGGTATTAGCGACCTTGCTGGAGGCGCGTGAAGCGACCGGCGCCACGTGGGATTCGCTGCGCTATGTCTTGGGGCTTGATGCCCCTGAGATGATCCAGCGCCTGTTGGCGGAAAGCGGGGCGAGTTTCTGGACTGGTTACGGTCAATCCGAGACATCCGGGGTTGTCACACTGATCGATGTGCGGGAGAAACCAGGTGCGGTTGGCAAGCCCCTACCTGCCGCTGAGTTGCGTTGCTTCGATGAGCAGGGCAACGAAGTACCGGTGGGCGCGCCGGGGGAGATCGTCGTTCAAGGCCCCCTGGTCTTTCAGGGCTACTGGCGGGACGAAGATGCAAACCTTTACGCTGCCCGTCACGGGTGGCACCACACCGGTGACCTGGGACGTTTCGATGAGGAAGGCTACCTCTACTACCTGGGTCGCAAACCGGAGAAGGATCTTATCAAGTCGGGTGGGGAGAACGTATATCCAGCCGAAGTGGAGTTCGCCATCGCTTCCCTAGCGCAGGTCAGCGCCGTTTGTGTCATCGGGGTTCCCGATGAGACCTGGGGCGAGACGGTAATGGCTGTGGTTGAACTAAAGCCGGGAGAGACGTTGACCGATCAGGAAGTGATCGAGGCAGTCACGGCGCGAATTGCTGCGTATAAGAAGCCTAGACGAATTCAGCTTGTTGAGGTATTGCCACGCACGTCCGAAGGTCAAATCGACCGTGCAGCAGTAAAAGCGACCTACGGAGGAGAGTAGGACCCCTATTGTTTAGCGTGAAACCCCGCTTGTTCTAACTCAATCTTAGGATTCGCCGAAACCAAGTCGTTATTAGCTGGATTCCGACCTGCATAAATCTCAGCGCTGTCCCCAAAGGCTTAACCACGACGGTGCTTAAAGGGTTAAACGCTGAGATCCAAGCAGGTGCTTTTCGGCGAGAGTGAAGGAAGGGGATTGGTTTTACGCGTTCGGCCACCTTGACCACGGCCGCCGCCCAGGAGAGACCGGCGCCAAAGGCTACAAACGCTAGCGTGTCACCTACTTTAGCGCGCTCTTGCTCGAAGGCTTCCACCAATGCAATCGGGATCGACGCGGCGGAGGTGTTTCCGTAGCGATCGATATTGATGAAGATTTTCTCTTCGGGGAAACCCACATAGCGTGCCGCGCTCTCGATAATACGCAAGTTCGCCTGGTGGGGGATGAAGAGATCGATGTCGTCGCTCGTCAATCCGGCTTGTTGGATCACCTGCCGCAGCGCTTTGCCGATGATTCGAGAGGCGAAGCGGAAGACTTGGTTTCCGTTCATCTTCAACGTGTGAAGTCCCTGGTCGATCGTTTCATGGGTGGGGGGCATGGCTGTTCCCCCGCCTGGCAGGATCAGATGCTCGGCGCCCGATCCGTCAGAGCCAAGGACAGATGAAAGCACCCCGGCAGGTTCGTTGCTCACTTGTAGGACGACCGCTCCGGCGCCGTCGCCGAAAAGCACACAGGTTGAACGATCGGTCCAATCGATGAATCGACTCAGCAGCTCAACACCGATGACGAGTACGTTGTCGCAGACACCATTGGCTATGTATTGCTGGGCAGTGGTCAGCGCATAGACGAAGCCAGCACACCCGGCTACAAGCGTGAAGGCGCCCACGTCGCGCGCTCCGAGTGCGTGCTGGATCTGCGAAGAGACCGGAGGAGTGAGGTAATCCGGGCTGGAGGTGGCGACGATGATTAAGCCTAGGTCGCGCGCCCGTACCTCGGCCATGGCCAGAGCATCGCGCGCTGCGGCGACAGCCATATCCGAGGTATTCTCGGTCGGGTTGACGATCCGGCGTTCACGGATGCCGGTACGCTTAACAATCCACTCATCGGTTGTCTCGATCATACGCTCGAGGTCGGCATTGGTGAGCACCTGTTCGGGGGTGTATTTGCCCCAGCCGACGATATTAGCGTAACGTTCTGACATAACGATCTCCTCCAGGGATGTATTCTTCCACACATTGAGTCTTGTATGGGTAGATCTTTGGACACTACTTTACACAACACTATATTGGTTACAAAGTTACTTCATTTATCCAGGCTTCCTGTTCGTTCTACATCTGGCGTCGGGGAGTTCACTCGGGTTGGGTGGATTCATGCAGGGGCGAGAAATTCCTAGGACGACTCAAGAAAAATTTAAGGATTGATGGAACGTGGTTTTGTGTTCATTTCCAGGGACCGAACTCTCACAAGCAGCATCACATGGATTTCTCGGTCGCCGCTGCACGGCTCTCTCGAAATGACAAACGGAGAAAAGATTTCTCACGAAACCTATCCTGAGCTAAGCCAAAGAGCTCGCAATGACAGCAGGGGATAGAGTCATTCAACGCATGTCATTTCGAACCCCTGCAAGGGGTGAGAAATCCCTGAGACGACACAATTCAGAGTCTGATGATCTGTGGAAGGGGGATCCATTCGGTTCCTGAGATCGAGCGCACACGAGCAACATCACATGGATTTCTCGGTCGCCGTTTCACGGCTCTCTCGAAATGACAAATGACGAAGAGCCATTCTAATTCATGTCATTCTGAGGAGTGGAGCGACGAAGAATCTCGCTCCTGGTAAGAGCCTAGTACAGCGGTTCATAGTAAGAGATGCTTCGCCGGAATTTAGCCTGAGCGAAGCTGGAGAACTCGCAATGACATTAATAAAATGGCATAGGAGCCCATTCTTCTTGCTCAGCATCCTCGGCTATGGTAGACTGTCGGGGTTCATCAAATTGATCGGGGAAAATACGGATGGAAAAAACAGCCCACGAAGCCATGGTCGATCGATTGCATGATTTGCAGGGCAGAACGCCCGACGTAGAAGCATCGGCTGTAGTGAGTGTTGATGGTCTTACGATCGCTGCCGCACTGCCTTCTACCGTGGAAGAGGATCGGGTTTCGGCGATGTCTGCAGCTATGCTCAGTCTGGGTGAGCGGATCGCTGGCGAACTGGGTCGGGGCTCCCTGGATGAGGTTTACATTCATGGTGATGGCGGCTACGTACTCCTTACTGCGATTGGTAATGGCGCTGTCCTGACTGTCCTGGCACGTAAGCAAGCGAAGCTCGGATTGGTTTTTCTCGAGATGAGGCGTGCCGCCTCGGACTTGGAGAAACTTGTCTAGTGAGAAGGAAAACAACCATCCATTCGAGCGGTAGTCTCGAAATCAGGTGGGGAGGGGCACTAACATGACCCTCCCCACTTCTCTTTTAACCAACTATGTACGGGGGAGGTGAGATGAGATGGAAAAGTATATCTTCCTGACTGGTGGTGTAGTGAGCTCCGTCGGCAAAGGGGTCACCGCGGCTGCATTAGGTAAGGTGCTGAAAGAACGAGGTTTTGCGGTTTCCATCCAGAAGCTCGATCCTTATATCAACGTTGATCCGGGCACGATGAGCCCTTATCAACATGGCGAGGTTTATGTCTTGGATGATGGCGCTGAGACAGATCTGGATCTTGGACATTACGAGCGTTTCATCGATGCCAGCCTCAGCTCTGTTTGCAACATCACCACGGGTCAAATTTATTCTGAAGTTATCGCTCGTGAGCGGAGGGGAGATTTCCTGGGGGGCACAATCCAGGTGATCCCGCACATCACGAATGAAATCAAACGAACGATCAGTCTTGTGCCGAAAGCTACAAATGCAGAGATCGTCCTTGTAGAAGTCGGCGGCACGGTTGGAGACATCGAATCACTGCCGTTCCTCGAGGCATTACGTCAGATGCGCACGGATGTGGGCCGAGAGAATACCATCTACATCCACGTCACTTGGTTGCCCCATATTGGTGCGACGGGTGAGTTGAAGACCAAGCCAACCCAACACTCGGTTCGCGAGTTGCGCTCGATTGGTATTCAGCCAGATGTGATCATCGCCCGGTCGGATTACCCCATGGGGCAGGAACTGTGCGAGAAGATCGCACTGTTCTGCGATGTCGAAGTGCGAGCCGTAATCCCGCTCTCAACGACATCAGTTCTGTATGAAATACCGCTTCTGCTGGAACAGGAAGGGGTTGGGAAGTACATCCTGTCTCGCATGGGCCTCGAAAGCCGCAAGAAACCAAATTGGACTAAGTGGGAGTCCTTGATAGCGGAGCAACGCAAACCTCGACCGAAGGTCAGAATTGCACTTGTGGGGAAATATGTTGAGCTAAAAGATGCTTATATGAGTGTCCGTGAGGCGGTTCGCCACGCGTCGTTGACTGTAGGTGTGGACGCTGAGATCCTTTGGCTGCATTCTGCTGAATTGGAACGCGGGAAAGGCTGGGATGAGCTTGAACAGGCGGATGGGATCATCGTACCCGGTGGATTCGGCTCACGTGGGATTGAGGGGAAAATCACAGCTGCTCGTTATGCCCGTGAGAAGCGGGTGCCTTACCTGGGACTATGCCTTGGAATGCAGGTGATGGTTATCGAATTTGGACGCTACGTGTTCGATTCTGAGGATGCTAACTCGACAGAGTTCAACCGAAACACACCGCATCCCGTCATCGATCTGCTCCCAGAGCAGCGTGGTATTGGTGAATTAGGGGGGACGATGAGGTTGGGATTGTATCCGTGCCAGCTACTTGATGGCACGATCGCTGCGGGCGCCTACGGACAATCATTGGTGCAAGAGCGGCATCGCCACCGATTTGAGTTCAACAACAACTACCGAGAGATCTTCAACTCAAAGGGTATGGTCTTCTCCGGGGAATCACCTGATGGCAGGCTTGTGGAAATTGCAGAGTTGGCAGACCATCCCTTCATGGTTGGAAGCCAGTTCCATCCCGAGTTCCTATCACGCCCTAACCGCCCCCATCCACTTTTCAAGCATTTCATTGAAGCAGCTACCCAATTCTCCCGCGAAAAACATGATGATGCTCAATTTACTGGGGAGCAGACACAGGATGGAGGTGAAATTGTCACAAGTGTGTAAGCTGAAAGTGCGTGACTTTCAATTGGTTTAATAAAAAAAAAGACTGCCTAACCCTGAAGTATAGCTTGGTGAGGGCAGTCACTGCTTTTCTCTGCGCTTCCACACAATGGGTTGTGTTCGCGGGCTATTCCTCTACCGCTGATTCGCTCTCCTCTAAACTATCTTCAAAATCACCGCCGAAACCCTGTCTTTCAGCAGTTAATTTTGCGATTCCGTTTCGAGCTTGATTGATTAAATTGGAGAGTTCGGCTTCGAGGGCTCCCAGCGATTCGATGATGTAGTCATCGGCTTCGATGTGGATTCTTTCTACCTCGACCCGAGCCTGAGCGATGATTTGATCAGCGCGACTCTGGGCTGCTTCAACAATAGCGTCACGAGCAATTATGTCATCCCCCTTATCTTTCGCCAGCTTAACCGTCCGTTGGGCTTCTTCCTGCGCCTGGGCTAAAACACGATCGCGCTGTGCGATAACCTGTTGAGCGTTCTTCACCTCATCAGGGATCGAGATACGCATCTGGTCGATAATCTCCAGCATTCGATCTTCGTTGACGATGACGTTATTGGTCAGTGGAATCGCAAAACAATCATTGAAGAGTTCTTCCAATCGATCCACTAGGTGCAGGATATCCATAGATCCCTCCGGTCCACCCCGTTGTTCAGATGGACCTGTTTCCTAGGATGCAAGGTTTGGGCCGAAGCGTACACCAAACAGGGTTTGACGTCAACATTGCTCAATCTCGCAATGAAGTCATCGGGACGACATTGGGGCCATCGTCGCCGAGATCTTGAAAACGTTTTGTCAGAGCAGTATGTACAAAATCTGGAACAAGCGTGGTCACATCACCGGCTAAGGAGGCAATCTCCTTGACCGTACTGCCGGTAAGAAAGCTGTGCTCCTCACTGGTGATCAACAGAACGACGTCAATATTTGAGTCTAGTCGGTGGTTTGCCAGCGCCATGCGGAATTCGTGTTCAAAATCGGAGAAAACGCGCAAACCGCGGACGATTACTTTAGCTCCAACGTCACGACAATAATTTACAATCAGTCCACTGAAGATGCTCGCCTGAATCCGCTCATTACCCGCGAAGGCTCTGTTGGCCATTTCCAGGCGTTCGTCTGCAGAGAAGAGAAGGTTTTTCGGTGGGTTGTCGTATACCGCGATGATGAGCTCATCGAAAATCTTTGCGGCTCGATTTGCGATGTCAATATGACCAAAGTGAACAGGATCGAATGTCCCCGGGAAAACTGCCCGTACCATCAGCTGATTTCTCCCTTCTCGATAGACCAGAAGCGTGCCAGCTCCTGTGCAAGCGCCTCATGATCGGGTTTAGTAAGTTCTGGATCCACTTCGAAAAGGCGGGTCGCCTCTCGACGTGCTTTCTCAATCAAGCGGATATCTGTGAGTTGAGCTGTGCGGAGCTGCGCAAAACCTGATTGGCGAGTGCCAAGGAAATCGCCTGGACCGCGTTGTTCGAGATCCAAATCGGCGAGTTCGAAGCCGTCATTGGTTGCTTGCATGGCGGTCAAGCGGGCATTCTCAGCGTCATCGTCGCGGTCGGGAATTAGTAAACAATAGGACTGAGAATCCCCCCGACCTACGCGGCCTCTGAATTGGTGAAGCTGCGCTAGTCCAAAATGATTTGCTCCCTCGATGAGCATCACTGTCGCATTTTGGATATCCATGCCCACTTCAACGACCGAAGTGGATACCAAGACCTCATACTCGCCCTTTCGAAAACCATCCATAACTTGCTCTTTTTCTTCCTGCCGCATGCGTCCGTGAAGCAAACCAACCTTGTAGGATGGGAAGACATTCTCTTGTAATGTCTGATGTTCATCGACTGCGGCTTTCGCCTGAACCTTCTCAGAGCCCTCGACAAGTGGATAGATGATAAAAGCCTGTTTTCCTTTTTCTATTTGGCTGTCAACGAATACATGGGCGCGTGAACGCTCGCGCGGTAGTAACACCCGGGTATCCACTGGCTGGCGACCGGGGGGCATTTCATCCAGAAGGGTCAGATCCAGATCACCGAAGACCGTCAGCGCGAGCGATCGTGGGATCGGCGTCGCCGTCATTACCAACAGATTCGGGTTTTGTCCTTTGTCGCGCAGGGCTGCCCGCTGTTCTACACCGAAGCGATGCTGCTCGTCGATAATCACCAGACCGAGTCGTTTGAAGTTTACCGGATCTTCGATCAGCGCATGGGTACCGACGATGACTTGGATCGAGCCCTCTTCTAGCCCTTGGCGGATCTCATTTTTCTCAGCCTCGGGAGTGGCGCCGATAAGCAGCCGGATGGAATCTTCAGGAATCTGTGCTGAAACGGGGAGCAGTTCTCGCAGGGTTTGAAAGTGTTGTTCGGCAAGGATGCTCGTGGGTGCCATAAAAGCGGATTGCGCCTTGTTCGCGGTGCTGATTCCAATAGCGGCCGCGGCAACCACAGTTTTCCCCGATCCAACATCTCCCTGGAGCAAACGATTCATTGGTTTCGATGAGGTCATATCCTTACGGATATCGTCCAGAGCGCCCTTCTGGGCATTGGTGAGTGTGTAAGGAAGGTTAGTGGTGAAGTGGTCGAGCCATTGATCTTCGACCTGAAGCGGTTCGGAGACGAGTTGTTCCCAATCCTGTTTTTGCCGCAACACGCCCAACTGGAGCAAGAACATCTCGCCAAAGGCCAGCCGGTGCTGCGCCTTATTCAGTTGATCCTGGTCGTCAGGGAAATGGATTTGTTGTAGGGCAATGCTTAAGGGAACGAGATCTGCGGATTGGCGAATCCCGGCAGGGATTGGATCCGGGACACGGGAAGCCAAGCGCTGAACGATAGAGTGGATCACCCGCCGCAACCACTTCCCGGACACGCCAGCTGTCAGAGGGTAAACCGGCACGATCCGGTTTGTATGAAGTTGATGCCGTTCGAGCGGCTCCCACTCGGGACTATTCATTGTGAGTCGACCGAGATATTGATCGACTTTTCCGGATAACACAATACCCCGGCCGGGTTTTAATTTATTCGCAATCCATGGCTGATTAAACCAAGTGACCCGCAGGGACCCGGTTCCGTCGCTCACCACGGCTTCGGTGAGCTTCATGCGACCGCCGCGAACTGCACGCATCTCGATTTTCTCGATCGTTCCGATGACCGTAACATCCTGACCATACCAGAGACGGTTGATCGTTTCGAGTTGGGAGTAATCATCGTAACGCCGGGGAAGATGCCAGAGTAAGTCGCCGAGGTTCTCGAGGCCCAGCTTTGAAAGCGTCTTCGCCGACTTTGGTCCGATCCCTTGCACGGTGGTTAAGGGCGCAGTGAGCGCGACAGGGGGTGAAGGAGGGGCGGATTGTTTCTTTTCCACATCCGCTGCGGTTGGAGCTGACTTCTCCTCAGCGCTTTCTTGTAAGGGAGTTGAGGGGAGGTCCTCCTGGGTTTCAGTGGTTTCCAGGGCGTCTGATTCGATGACCGCCGTATCTTTGGAAGGGGGGGAGTCCCCGGTTGGCGGCGTAATCAGAAGGTTATCAGGAAGCTCGGGATGAGTCTCGCGAAGCCGGTTCCACAGACCCTGGAGTGATTCATAGCGAGAGTTTGGGGAAAGCCGGCCGTAGTCACGCAGCCGCGAGACGACCAGTTCGATGGACGAATCCGTTAAGTTTGATGCTTTCGCTCCTTCCGCCCAGGGCTCAAGCATCTGCTGGAGCCCGCCAACGACCGCCCGGTTATCATAGGAGCGCTCGGCTTCAAGTCGAAGGAATTTTGAGAGTTTGTCCAGTGATGGGTTCATTATCGTAAATATACGCGGGATGGTGTAAAAGTGCCAGAGTTAATCCTGTGTTAAAACGGCGAGTCCAACGCATCCTGGTCCAACGTGGACACCGATGACCGTGGTTACATCGACGATCATCAAAGGGCTCGGGCACAGATCAGCCACCCGCTCGGTGAGCTCCTTAGCTTTTTCTGGTGCTCCTGAATGGAGCACGGCGAGACGTCTAATATTACTCCAGGTAAAGGCTATCGAGATTAATCGCTCGAAAGCTTTCGTGTATGTACGTGTGCGTGCAAGCGCATTAACGAGACCACCTTTAACTTCCACTAATTGCTTGATATGAAGAAAATCGCCTATATTGGCACGAAGCCAGTTCACTCGCCCGGATCGGCGCATAAATTCGAGACGATCAATCAACGCAACGACATACGCTTTATCTCGAAACTGCCTCGCTGTGCTCACAACTTGGTCGAAATCCAATCCTTCCTTTACCACCCGGGCAGCCTCGATGGCTTGGAAGCCAGTACCCAGGCTGAGCTGGCTGCTGTCGAACACTTTCACGCGGTCACCAAAGCTGCGGGCTGCCTGCATGGCAGTATTGATCATTCCGCTGAGTTTGGAAGAAAGGTGGATAGAAAGAATACGCTCAGCGCCGCTTTCAAGCAGATGTTGGTATGTCTCTTCGAAAACTATTGTGGACGGCACGGCCGTCGTGGGGGGTGTCCGCAGGTCAGGCATTCGCAGGTAGAACTCAGCTCTTGAAATATCACGACCATCCACGTACGTCTCACCGTCCAATGTCAACACCGCTGGGATCACGGAGATGTTCAGGGATTCTGCAGTTTCAACTGGGATATCAGCCGTGCTGTCCGTCACGATGGCAATGGAACTAGATTTAATGCTCATATGGATTCCTCTTTTGATTCCAGCACGATCGCCCCAAGACCGTTGAAGCCAATGAATGGCGCCAGCGTGGGGCCGTAGCATACCTGTGAAATCGGCGAGCTCGGATATAAAGAGCGCAGTCGTTCAGCGATATAAAGTGCGTCTTGCGTTGGTTTCCCATATCCATGAAGGATACCCAGGTGGTCTACACCTGAAAATTCACAAACGAATTCGATCAACTTCTCGAGAGCCCGCACTCTTGATCGGACCTTCTCCATTGGTTGCAATTCACCATTTTCGATCGTCAGGAATGGAATAACCCCCAGCATATTTCCCAGAATTGCCTGTGATTGACTTACGAGTTGGTTTCGTGCCAGATAGGATAGATCATCAAGAAACATGACCGTGTAGAGGCGGGTGATCATTCCGCGAACGGTTTTTACCAATTTATCCAGCGATTCACCCCGCTGCATCCCTTGTACGGAGGTTTGTACCAACAATCCCAGTCCTATTGAGGTGGTCTGGGAGTCGACCACGTGGATGTCCATCCTCCCTAGGAATTGCTGACTGGCTTTTTGCGCGTTTCTAAATGAGTCGATCAATCCTGAGGATGTATGGATGGATAAAATATAATTCGTCTGGGCGCTTAGACGTGCATAAATCTCTGCGATTTGATCGACGGAGGGACTCTCAATACGTATCTCCTGCTCACACCCTTTAAGCGTAGGACGGAGATCACGCAGGTCAGCATCTGGGCCATCGGAAATGTGGACATCTCCACAGTGGACAGAGATTGGGGCGATCGTTACCCCGTGTTTCTGGGCGAAGTTCGGCGATGTGAATCTAACCGCTGCGTCGGTGACGATTTTAATCATAGGCGATACTTACTCGATGGAAAGGATGAGTTGATAGTGTGGTTGAGCGCCCTCGTGGACTTCAATCTCCTGCTTTGGGTAGATTTCGCGAACGATATCTGCGAGTTGGTTAACCTGCATCGCATTCAAATCTTCACCATAATACAGGGTAATTAATTCGAATTTCTCTGTTGAAGCTTCCTTGAGAATATCGGTCAGGACCTCTTCGATCGATTGTCCAGAACACGCAAGTTTCCCGTTGAGAAGACCAATCACCTGTCCCATTTCCACCTTAACATCATCAATCTCGACTGAACGAGTGGCAGTTGTGATTGCGGCGGATTGGATTGATTCGAGCGCCGCCGCCATCGCTGTGGCCGTGGCTTCGAAATTGCCATCAGGGTTCCATGCGAACATGGCGGCAATACCCTGTGGAACGGAAACGGTGGGAATTACTGCGACTTTCTTAACCGTAAGTTCGGTCGCCTGTTGTGCGGCGAGGATGATATTTTTATTGTTGGGCAGGATCACGACCTGATCTGTTGGGAGATTTTCAAACGCGTTCATGATCTCCTGTGTGCTTGGATTCATCGTCTGACCACCCTCAATGAGAGCCGTGACGCCCAGGCTGGCGAAAACTCGAGCGAGACCCAAACCTGGAGCGACTGCAACCACGGCAATCTCTCCGGGCTCAATGCTCTGAAGACGGATCTCAGACAGAGAACGATCATGGTCTGGTCTTGCGGTTTGAACCATTAGGTTCTCTATGGCAATATTTGTGATCGTCCCTAAGCCTTTGATGTAATCAATAGGCTCGTACTCCTTTTCATCCGGCACGTGGATATGCATGCGGTACATCCCATCACCCTCGCCGACCTGGATGGACGTGCCAATCTCCTCTAGTTTTGTATAGAAGGGTCCGAGATCTAACGACTCCTCGGGAGAGAAGTCAATAATGACTTCCCAATCCTGGCCAGGTTCAATAGCCTCTGCGGCTCTGTCCAAGTCCAGTAAACTCAAAGGTTGGACGCTGAGAAGCGGTTGATCAAGCGGCAGCCGGTATGCTGCGCGAAGCATGCCTTCCAGGATAAAGAACAAACCTTTACCGCCGCTATCGACGACACCAGCATCCTTTAATACTGGAAGGAGATCGGGTGTCCGTTCGACGGAATCGTCGGCGGCTTCCACAACCCGCTCGAGAAGCTCGAGGGTGGAAGTTGTTCCACTCTCCAATGCTTTCTGTGCCTCAGCAGCAATATCTTTCGAGACTGTGAGGATTGTCCCCTCCACGGGGCGCACGACGCCTTTATACGCCGTCTCACTCGCTTCTTTCAGGGAGGAAACGAAGGATTCGGCGGTCATCATTTCTTCGTTTTCCAGAACGCGGGCGAACCCACGCCAGATCTGTGAAAGAATGACACCAGAATTGCCGCGTGCGCCCATGAGTGCGCCTTGTGCTATTGCGGAAGCCACCTCTCCTACTGGACGTTCGCTAATATTGACGATCTCGTCTACTGCCGATTGCATCGTCAGGACCATGTTGGTTCCAGTATCACCGTCTGGAACGGGGAAAACGTTCAATGAGTTGACGAGCTGTTGGTTGGTTCGGAGCCAGTCCAGACTGGCGAAGACCATCTGGCTCAGGGTGGCTCCATCGATTTCTAGAGCTTGCTCAAGAAGACGCGCTCGAAGCTCTGGATTGATATCTTTGTGCGACTTGCTCATCGAGCCTCCGTTCGCCGATTAAGCTTTGCTGCTGATCCGCAAGCCTTGAACGTGAACGTTCACAGCCTTAACAGGCATGCCAAGCGATTTCTCTACCTGGTAGTGTACGATGTTGGCGACACTCTCAGCGACGGAAGATACCCGGGTTTGATATTCAACGATGATAAACAAATCAATGGTGATTTGATCGTCAGAGGTACTGACCTGCACACCGTGGCGAGGGTCGCGTACGAGAGCCTGTGCGATGCCGTCGACGATGTTCTTCGAGGCCATGCCAACGACGCCGTACGACTGCAGCGCGGATTGTGATGCAATTGTGGCGATCGCCTTCGGTGAGACGATGATTCGCCCTAGAACATTACTTTCGTCGGTCATTCGATTTCTCTCCCATCATAGAGCTAGGCATTGATGGACGGTCTAAGCTGTGGTAACATTTGCGCCGGTCCATAAATAAACGATTTTGTTAGAAAGGAAGCATCCTAGATGGCTAAGTGCGAGAATTGCGGCAAAAAAACTACTTTCGGCCAGAGCCGTAGCTTCTCCATGAAGGCGACGAAACGCAAGTTTCATCCCAACCTTCAGAAAGTGCAGGTAATGGAAGGTGGGCGCATGGTTCAGAAGACGCTGTGTACGAAATGTATCAAACGGATGGCCCGCGTCTAGTCTTTTACCTTCATCCTCCTACTCCCAATCGTAACCCATGGTCGCCTTCAGGGCGACCTGTTGCGTTCACCTTGATTCTAACTCAATTGATGATTGTAATGCACGAATTCCAGCCGTGATCCCATTTGGGTGCTGGAAGATTGCACTTGCAGCGACGAAATAATCTGCCCCTGCCTCGGCGCATGCAGGCGCCGTCTTGGAATTGATCCCTCCATCCACTTGAATGTGTGTATTCAGACCAGCTGCGTTGATTAAGTGGCGCATGCGGCGGACCTTTTCTGGTGAAGTCTCGATGAAGCCTTGGCCGGCAAAGCCTGGCTGAACGGTCATCACCAGAACAAGGTCAACCAGATCGAGAACATCTTTGATTTCATCAACCGCTGTTCCAGGGCTAATCGCTATGCCGGCATTTAACCCCATATTCCGGATCGTACTGAGCGTATTTCGTACCTGAGGGCAGACCTCATAATGGACGCTGATTGAATTTGCCCCAGCTGAGGCAAAAACCTCTAGGAAACGGTCCGGATTTTCAATCATCAGATGAACATCGAGAGGCAGATCTGTGGCGCGTCGACAAGCCTCGACGAAGCCTGGACCCAGCGCAATATTGGGAACGAAGTGCCCGTCCATGATATCTAGATGAAACCAATCGGCACCGGCAGCAACGCACTCGGCGATTGCATCACCCAGGTTTAAAAAATCCGCCGATAGGATCGACGGCATGATGACGTTTTTATTGACCATCATGTAATCATACCTTTCGGGCTAGGAATTGACAAGACAGATGCTTATTTGGCATCGGATGAGGCATTACCGGGAGACGTTTCCCTGCTTTTCGGCAGCTAACTGGCCGCATCCCGCTTGGATATCGATCCCACGGCGGACGCGGATTGTTGTGGATATCCCCGCCTGTTCTAAGGCATTTTGAAAATGAAGGACTTGATCGAGGTTCGCGGCTTGACCTTCATAGCCGTGAGTTGGATTTAGAGGGATGATGTTTACGTGGCAGTTCATTCTGTGTACCCAATCTGCAAGGGCCGCAGCTTGTTCATCTCCATCATTTACACCTTCAATGAGCGCCCATTCGAAGGTGATCCTTCGTCCACTCTGCACCGTATAGGATCGGCATGCGGGCATCAACACATCCAGCGGATAGCGGCGATTGATCGGCAGCAACCGTTCACGTAAAGCGTTTGTCGCCGCATGCAGCGAAATTGCGAGGTTCGCCTGACGACGTTCTTTTGTAAACCGTTCGATCATAGGGACCAAGCCTGCCGTGGAAATTGTGAAACGACGTTTTCCGAAGTTGAAACCTTCGGGGTCATTCAGGCGGTCGATCGCCTCCATCGAGGCGTCGTAATTCTGAAAAGGCTCACCCATTCCCATGAATACGACGTTCGAAAGGCGGTCGCCGTTAACATCAAGTCGCCGGGCAACACTGATCACCTGCTCAATGATCTCGCCCGAGCTTAGGTTGCGCTTAAAGCCCATCTGACCCGTAGCGCAAAAAACACAACCCATACCACACCCGATTTGTGTAGAGATACAGGCTGTATGGCGGTGGTGGTAACGCATCAGAACAACTTCAATTGACTGTCCATCCTGGGTTTCCAAGAGGTACTTCTCTGTTTCGCCGTCCCGGGAGCTGACCGTTGATTGAACGGTCAACCCAGAGAAGTTGAGCGTTCTTTCCAGTTGTTGGCGTAGATTTTCAGGGAGATTGGAGATTTTCTGAGGAGAGGGTGTTAATTTTTTGTACATACCCTCCCAGAGCTGACGAGCGCGGTAACGTTCAGCGCCGAGTGCCTGTAGGTGAGCCTCTACCTGGGAGAGGCTTAGGTCGAAGAAGAATGGCTTCGGTTTCACTCGTTTGTCCCTGTGAGCTTGCGCGTGAGGGATGGCAAGTCATCAAAGATCCAATCGGGTTTGATCTCCGATGCTTCCGCCTGGTCACTCGATGTCACCCCGGTGAGAAGCAAGCCGGCTGCTATTCCAGCACGTTGGGCGCCTAAGATGTCGGTCTCTATCCTGTCGCCTATGGCAAGGATTTGTTCGGCTGTGAGACCTAGGCGTTCTCTCGCGAGGTCAAAAAGGCGGGGTTCCGGTTTCCCGATGATGATCGGTTCCACGCCTGTTGTGAGCTGAACGGCTGTGATGAAAGCGCCTGCGCCAGGAGCCTGTCCGCGCTCGATCGGAAAGCTCAGGTCCGGGTTGGTTGCGACGAAAAGCGCCCCCGATTGAATGGCGATGGAAGCTTCAACCATCTTCGCCCAGCTGATCTCTCGATCGAAGCCCATTACGACGGCTTGCACATTATCCGCTGAGTCTTGCAGGCGAAATCCAGCAGCGGATAGAGCGCTCTTCAGCGCATCTTCACCGATGGCGTAGACCGTGGTTCCAGAGGGGAATCTATGCTGCAAGTAAGCTGCGGTTGCCTGTGATGAGGTTAAAACCTCGGCCGGTTTGATCTGCACACCAGCACCTTCTAGGCGATCAACGATACTCTTTGGCGTGGCGGTGGAGTTGTTTGTGACCAGCAATAACGGCATGGAGTTGGTCCGCAGGAATGAAAAGAATTCGGGTACGCCTGTCAGAAAAGTCCGCCCGCGCCACAGCACGCCGTCCAGGTCTATAATCAGGCCTTTGATGTCCGACAGTTGTTCCATGTTTACTGCCTTAGGAATAGCATTGTGATATTCCCTGTTTGAAGCGTCGAATGAAGTCGCAGATCTTTGCGCAGCGATCTCTCGAAATCAGCTGCGGAATTTCTTCAGCAGGTATTCATATACCGGTTGATCGATGCGGCCTTTTTTGAACTCCGTGCGCTCTTCGAAATTCTCGTTGCCGATGAACTGGCGAAGCGCGGTCTGGGTTTTATGATCATATTCTCCTGTGATTTCTTGGATGTCATATCCCAGATTCTGCATTATTTGCTGCAGAGCTTCGCAGACTGTACCGTCGATTTCAAGCTCCTCTTCAGATGGGCTTTTCCCGAAGTACAGGCTATGAAGCCCGAGGATCTCTATCAGCCGCGGGACTGGGTCTTCGTGATCATCGACACGATAATCGATCCAGCGGTCGTTGAAGCCCCCATATCCGCCTTCGGGCTTTACGACGTAAATCGCCGCGCTCTGTTTCCCGCGGCGGTCACCACCTGCTTGATCGGCGGCAAGCAACGCTTCGAGCAAGCGTTCGGGAAGATCTTTCTTTGAGTCCTCAAACGCGAAAGCCATCTTGTCGATCACTTCCGGACCGGTGAGTATATTTCCCTGAACGCAGTAATTCTCACCGGTTTTCCCACCGGCCCATTCGAAGCAATCTTCGCCTGTGAATGTAGCTGAGCGACCTTGTGCGTCGACGATCCCTACCTGTCGAAGCTCTCGCTCCTCGTCATTCGAAAGCAAATCATTCAAAGCCTCCTGAGCGGAGCGGTCCTTCGACATGAGTTCCAAGCCTTTCGGACCGAAAGTTGTGTTGGCATAAGATTGAGTGGCGACGGCACCTGTACCCGCTTGAACCCAAGGGACGACTGCACCGACGGCCGGGAACTTTGAGGCGACGGCGATTCCCCACGCATGCAGAGCTGCATCGTAGGCAACGATTGAGAAAGTAGAAAGTCTATTCATTTTTATTACCTGAGAGCGTGAATTGGATCAAGCGGCGTCGGGCAGGCTCTTGTCGCTGATCGAGAGCTCCTCCCCATTTCCATCGTAGAGATGGGGTTTTCCCGTTCGGTGAATAGCCTGCTCGTCAACCAGAACTCTGCTGATATCTGGGCAGGAAGGGATGTCGTACATTACATCGAGCAGAGCACCTTCAATGATTGCACGTAGACCGCGCGCTCCTGTCTCTCGTTCGAGAGCGAGCTGGGCGGCTGTAGTGAGCGCTTCTTCGGTGAATTCGAGCTCCACCTTGTCCATCTCAAGCAGGCGTTTGTACTGCAGGACGAGTGCATTGCGCGGTTCGGTCAGGATGGCGCGCAACGCTTCTGCATCGAGGGGATCGACGTTTGTCACAACAGGCAGACGACCGACGATTTCCGGGATCATCCCGAACCGCATCAGATCGTCTGGTATGACCAAACGTAGAAGGGCGCTTTCCTCGAGTTTTTGCGCCAATGTGTCAGTGACTGCACCGGAGAAACCCATTCTGCCGCGGTGCCCCACGCGCTCGGCGACGATATCCGCCAGCCCGTCGAAAGTGCCGCCGCAGATAAAAAGAACATCGGAGGTGTCGACCTGTATGAACTCTTGCTGTGGATGCTTCCGCCCGCCTTGCGGTGGGACGTTCACGACTGCACCCTCGATGATCTTCAGGAGTGCCTGCTGGACTCCCTCGCCAGAAACGTCACGCGTGATGCTCGGATTATCGCCGCTTTTTCGGGCGGTTTTGTCAATTTCATCGATATATACGATGCCGCGCTCGGCGCGCTGAATGTTGAAGTCGGAAGCCTGTAAAAGACGAAGAAGGATATTCTCTACATCTTCACCAACATAGCCAGCCTCTGTGAGCGCCGTAGCGTCGGCGATGCAGAAGGGTACATCTAGACTGCGGGCCAAGGTCTGGGCAAGAAGCGTTTTCCCGCTTCCCGTGGGACCCACTAGTAGAATATTCGCCTTATCCAATTCTACATCGTGGTGGCCGCGGTTGGCGATACGCTTGTAATGGTTGTAAACAGCCACAGAAAGCACGCGTTTTGCGTGCTCCTGGCTAACGACGTATTCTTCAAGATTGTCGAAGATTTCTCGAGGGGATAGAGATGGCTTGCCGGAAGAAGAAAGACCACCAGACGGCCGGGCTCCTTCACCCTCTAATATATCCTGGCAGAGGTCGACACATTCGTTGCAGATGAAGACGCCTTCAGGACCGGCGATAAGGCGATGGATTGTCTCCTCATCGCGGCTGCAGAAGGAGCACTGCCGCGTCTCAGGTACTTGTGGTTCCTGTTTCTTTGGCATAGACCTAACTTTTATTTCTCTTTTTCTTCTTTTTCCTCGTCTTCATAGGGCTCGAGGATATGGTCAATGATACCGTATTCCTGCGCATCCTTTCCAGTCATGTAGAAATCGCGCTCTGTGTCACGCTCGATATCATCCAGAGATCGACCGGTATGGTGTACGAGTATGGTATTCAATTCTTCACGCAAACGCAAGATCTCTTTCGCCTGGATCTCGATATCCGTCGCCTGGCCTTGCACGCTGCTCAAGGGTTGATGTAGGTGGATCGTTGCGTGGGGCAGGGCGTAGCGTTTCCCTTTCGTGCCTGCGGCTAACAGGACCGTGCCAAAGGAAGCAGTCACACCCACAGCGACGGTAGAAATCGGCGAGCGGACTTGCTGCATGGTGTCATAGATCGCTAGACCGGAATAAATCTGACCACCAGGGCAATTGATATACATGTTAATCTGTCGGTCGTGATCCTCTCGATCGAGAAACAACAGTTGTGCGACCATAAGGTTGGACACCTGATCATTTATCGGTGTGCCAAGGAAAATGATGCGTTCGCGCAAGAGCAGCGAGTAAATATCATAGGCGCGCTCACCACGCCCGCTCGATTCGATCACCATTGGAATTATTGAACGCGGATCTTTTACATCCATGATTGGGTGTTTACTCCTTTTTCATGTCATCTGCGTCTGAGACCTCAGGTGCAGAATCCATACCATTATTCTCTTCTTTGCTATTAACTTCTATAGTAGATACATCCTGTTCGTACGGTTCATCTTTGGCGATTGAGACTATACGGCGCATTGCTTTATCGGTGAGAATATCCATTGCAATACGCTGGCGGCCTGCGGGGGATTCGAACGCTTCAAGAAGGCGTTTATCAGCATCCGCCCCCAAGGGTTCTGTAAGGCGCTTGATCTCGGCGTCAATTTCTTCATCTTCTACCTTCAGTTCTTCGACGTCGACAATCTTGCCTAACACAAGACCGCGCTTAATGCGCTCAATCGCTTCAGGTTCCAGCTCCTTTCGGAGATCTTCTTCTGTCTTTCCTTCGATCTTTAAATAATCCTCGAGTGCTAGATTTTGATTACCCAGACGCATACGTAGATCTTGTAGGAGGTGCCCGGTCTCTTCCTGAAGGACGATGGGGGGATATTCCACAGAGGCTCCTTCAACGAGTTTCTGCATGATTTCGTCCCTGTGTTGGGTTTCCGCTTCCATTTCTGCTTGTTCCTGAAGGTTCTCTCGAAGTTTCACTCGCAGATCGAGCAAGCTTTCAAAATCGCCCAGATTTTGCGCCAGTTCATCCGACCAATCCGGGATAAGGCGGGATTTCACTTCCAGGCACTTGATGTGAAACCTGGCTGCGCGATTTCGCAGATCTTCAGAAGGATGGTCGCCTGTAAAAGTATATTCGTAGGATTTTTCACCCCCGGCAACTAATCCTAAAAGATGCTCCATAACGCCAGGGGTGGGGACATCGGTTTCCGGGTCGACCAGGACGGAGATGTCCTTCATGTCGAGCAATTTTGCGTCTTCCTCATCCCCTGGCTCAAGGAGCTCGCCGGATAAATCTATGATCACCAAATCCGTTTCTTCGGCAGGGCGATCGATAGGTTCAATCAATGCCTGTCGCTGGCGAATTCCTTCCAGTGCATCTTCAAAAGCTTCATCTGTGACTTCCGTGTCTTCAAAGGGGATCCTAATATCTCGATATGCGCCTAGATCGACATCAGGCGCGAGGGGCACCGTATAGCGAAGTTTGAGCGGGTCTTCACGGATGACTTCCTCAAGCGCGCCGGGAGCGTAGGGATCGATCTCGGATTCTTCGAGCGCGTCACGATAGATTTCCTGGCCGAGGCTGTCCAGTGCTTCTTCGAAGACAACATCTTCACCGAATTTGCCCACGATAACCTCGTAGGGTGCCTTCCCAGGGCGAAACCCGGGAATCTTGGTCCCTCGGCTGAGGCGTCGTGCGGCGGAGTGCATTGCTGTTTGAAGCTGGTCCGAAGCGACTTCAACTTGAAGTTCAACTTGGCGGTTTTCCAGGTCCTGTCTTTCGATTTTCAATATACATTCCTTCCTGGCAGTTTTGATTATTTTCGGGGGAAAATTGATGGCTTGATCTTCCATGCGAGACCAAACCAAACGAACAGTCCACAGTGGGGAAGGTGGGATTTGAACCCACACGCCCGAGGGCACGTGATCCTAAGTCACGCCTGTCTGCCAATTCCAGCACTTCCCCCACTTGAAGGATTATAACTTTCGCCCGAAGGAGTGTAAAGGTGGGTTAGGAGAGGGTGAGAGGATTCTCGTGTAGGGGGCACACCTGCCCAGACAACAGGGGCACGGGCACCGTGCCGCCACTGGAGGATTAATTGCCCAACCTTTGGTTTATAAGCGCTTATTTACTCCAGCATATTCCTATAATAATGCCTAGGCAGACCCGTGTGTCAGTCCATCGTGACAAATTTACTGGAAAACTCGGCGTTCTATCCGTTGGTTCATGAACCTGAGCGGCGTACAATCCGCCCCAGCGCGATGTTTGACCTCAACATTTCCTAATCGGAGATGCCCTTATTCGAAAAAGCACCATCTGGAGGCAAGGCGCTGCCGTGCCTCTGCTTTAGGATGCCATATATGGGTACTCAAAGCCACGAATGGCGTAGTGAATCAGTTGGTCTTTAGGAGCGTAGAGCGTATCTGTGCCAGATGCAGGAGATCATGGTCCGTTGCGATTCCCATTACCTCGAGCAAAGATGTAGGACCGAGCAGGGAGTGCAGAGCCGGCCGGTTCCACTCAGCCTCGGTGAGAATCTCCAATTCCTGTAGAAGGGCCACTCGCGCTTCGAGAAAATCACTTAACGCCTCCGGTCCGGATTGGCTGATGTAATCTCGGTCATCCGCCCAGGCATCGGTGTCTAGTGCAGTTAAATGAGGCCGTTCGGCAGCGGAGAAAGCCGCCAGCCGTGGTCTATTGACCTCCACCTCTACGTCGCGTAGATGACAGACGATCTCTACAGGCGCCCATTCACCCGGCGCTGGCCGGCGTTTCCACTCGTCATTCGTAAGCTCACGTACTAGCGTTGCGAGAGCGCCAGCATGCCCACGGAATCGGGCGGAGACCGCCTGCGCTGTGCGGATTTCATCAGGATCGGGGACGTTAACTTTCTGCTCTATCCACCCAAGCATATCGTCAAGACTTCCGCCGGGGTATCCATCACTGGGATCGTTTGAAAGATGGTAGACGCGCATGGATAATGATCGTGCCGGGTCGAGGTCGAGCCCGGGGTCGTTTCCAACCATCACAACCTCATGCGGCTTGCGACCTAATTGGCCGAGGATCTCGGCGTAATACGCTGGTTGGGGTTTTGTGAAATGGCAGATTTCGTAGCTTGTGATCAATGTGAAAGGGATTTCTTCAGGTGCCAGATTCGCCCATCGAAGCCGCTCCTCGATCGCAACCTTCGGAAAGAGAGGGTTGGTCGCGACGACGACTTCAAAACCCTGGTCGATAAGACTCTCCACAACGGGCCTTGCAGAAGGGCGCATGCCAGTCACGGCTTTTAGAGATGGGAAGACTTGTTTGTAGAAGCTGTATATCTGCGCTTCAACTTCGCCCGCGTTGAGGTCCAAAGCTGGATAGAAGTAATCCGCGAAAGCTTTTTCAAGTGTCACTCGGGGGTCGGTGTTTTCAAGCATCTTCTGACTGCCGACGACGAGCTCGCGAATGAAACCGTCTGGAGAGAGGGTGTCTGACATATATTGTCCCAACCGCTGGAAATAGGCTGGGAGGAAACTCTCCATCTGGTTATCAAGGAGCGTATCGTCCAGGTCAAGAAGGATGGTTTTGAGCATTATTCCTCCGGGGAGGTTCTGAAAACTGGAAATTCGAGGTGGCACTGCCCGCAGCCGATCTCTGGTTCGGGCACATCCTGGAGTGTTTTCGTGCAGAAAGCTGCTACCGCGATACGTCGTCGAAGACCAAGGAAGCCGCGTTCAACCTTCGCTTCCAACACCATATTCGGGCAGGCGTTGGCCATCTTGATCCCGGGAACTTTACACTTTTCGCAAAGATCAGGTGTGTATTCCCCACCGCCGGGGGTACTCTCTAGCAGACGGCATTCCTGTATCGCTCGACCTCGATTGAAGTCCTCGTAGTAGTAGGGGCATTCCCGGCCGGCAGGGTTAATCATAGTGATGGGGAGACGGTTTAATGGATCTAAACCCGAGTTACGTACTCGCCAGTGCGGGTATCGACACGAATTTTGTTGCCCATCTCGACGAAAAGAGGAACCTGGACCTTAAGGCCGGTCTCCACCGTAACGGTTTTATTTGCTCCTGTGGCAGTGTCGCCTTTTAGCGCCATCTCCGCCTCTTTGACTTCGAGATCCACCGCAGTTGGTAATTCAATATCGATCGGTTCTTGATCATAGAAGGTGAGCTTCACCTCCAAGTTTTCAGTGAGGTAATTCACTGCATCTCCCACCGCATCGCTGTCAAGTGCAGGCTGCTCGAATGAAACCATGTCCATGAAGTGGTACAGGTTCCCGTCGTAGTAGAGGAATTGGGCGGTGCGGTAGTCGAGCCGAACGTCCTGCACCCGATCGCTTGATGTGAATGATTTCTCAAGGACGGCGCCGCTGCGCAAATTGCGCACTTTTGTGCGGATCGTGGCCTTACCCCGTCCGGGTTTATGATGGGTGTATTCGATCACTTTATAGAGGTTCCCATCCAATTCGAAGGTTACCCCATTTCGCAGTTCGTTGACATCAATCACGTTAACCTATCCTTCGACTTATGTGTTCAGATTTGGTGTCCTGATTATAGTCGGACGCGGCGAGGAGCGTCAATGCGTGATTACAGACCAAGCCAGCGAGAAGCTGCTTCCGGAAGTTCTGCCAGGCTCCCGAGTTTGACGCTGCAGCGGGGGAGCGAATCGACGAACATCCGCCCGTAGAATTTCGAGATGATTCTGCGATCGAAGACCACAACGACGCCCCGATCAGATCGGGTGCGGATCAAACGGCCAAAACCCTGCCGGAAACGCAGGATGGCTTCGGGAAGCATATACTCATCAAAAGGGGATTCATACGTGTCTGCACGAGCGGCGATAATTGGGTCGTTGGGGACTGCGAATGGCAGGCGCACGATCCCAAGCACAGAAAGCGCCGGTCCAGGGATGTCAACCCCTTCCCAAAAAGAGCGTGTGCCGAGCAAGACGGCTTGCTCTGTCGACCGGAAGCTCTCTAATAAGGCGTGGCGGGAGGCTCCTCTACTCTGCTCTAAAAGATGAATACCCTCACTTGTCAAAGGTTCGGCCAACGCACGGGCGGTAGCTTGGAGCTGGGCATTCGATGTGAAGAGGACCATTGTCTGTCCTCCGATCTCCTTCACCAGGCGGATCAATCCACTTTCGAGAGCGCGCTGATAGGCTTGTCGTTGGACGGGCTCTGGTATGTCGTTTACGAGATAGAGCAATGTGGATGATTCATGATCAAAAGGTGAACCCAGTGCCAGCTCGTTGGCGTCCTGTGCGTACAATCGCCGACGGATATAGTCGAAGTCGCCGGCTGTTGTGAGCGTAGCTGAGGTCATAATTACAGCTTCTTTTTCGTGCCAAAGATAACGCTCCACGAGCGGTCCGACTTCGAGAGGTGCGGCGTGCAGCGAAAGACGCTCGCCAGGGGGTCGGACATTAGCCCAATAAATATCAGCTGGGTCCGGCTCGAAGATCATCCGTTCGAGGTGTTTGTAGACCTCACCGAGGCTGCGCCGGGCGATGCGTGCAGCGACCGACAGGTTTTCCGCAGCTTCTACCCCCGTCTCTGCCAGACTTTCAAGATCATCCGCCATCTCTGCAAGTTTCTCAACGATCTTCGCGAGCGGGCCGCGTAGATTTTCCCAGGAGATCTCCACCTTTTCCCAATCAGGGAGAGTTCTCGTGGCAGGTAGGATGCGCATTTGCTGCCCGTAGAATCCCAGCTCCTGCCCTTCACGTTGATTCTCAAGAACTTCAGAGATGCGTTCGAAGAGAGTCTTGGACATCTCGATGCATTCGACGGTTCGGTCGGAGACTGCGCTGATGACTCGATCGACCTGCGTGGATCCTTCGGGAGGCAGCGAGGCGCGGGCGACTTCTAAAATCTGGCGCAGGAGCCCCCTTGTACGGTTCCCCAGGTTGCGCAGCACGCGTTGAACTTCTATCTCCGTTACGCTGAAGCTCAGGCCGTTTGTCGTCGCTGCCTCAAGGTGATGGGCTTCATCGATGATCAGGTATTGATACTCGGGGATCACGCGGTTCCCGATGGCGATATCAGCTAACAAGAGCGCGTGGTTAACGATTATGATGTGGGCGTGCTCTGCTGCAAGTCGAGCGCGGTAATAGGGGCAGATCCCGCCAGCATATTGAGCGCAATTCTCGAGTGAGCAGTCCTCGTTATCTGCAGATAATCTCGACCAAATTAAAGACTCTTCCCGGGGTAGGTTGAGTTCGCTGCGATCGCCGCTGCCGCCGTTGGTCAGCCAGAGCAGGAGCTTGGTGAGGACCCGTGTCTCTTCCGGCGATCGCGGTCCCAGGCTGCGCAGGGTGTTAAAACGGCGGGGGCAAAGGTAATTGCCTCGTCCTTTAAGCACAGCTGCACGGTATTCCGTCCCCAGAGCCTGATTCAGGTCGGGGATGTCTTTGTGAATCAATTGATCCTGGAGGTTGAGCGTATTGGTTGAGATGACTACGGGCTGCCCATTTTGTACTGCCCATGCGAAGGCAGGCGCCAGGTAAGCCATTGATTTTCCTGTCCCCGTTCCAGCCTCAACCATCAAGTGCTTGCTTTCTGAGAGCGCCTCCGTCACCGCTCTCACCATGCTGATCTGCTGTGGACGATCTTCATATCCTGGAAATGCGCGTGCCATTGGTCCGCCCAGCTCGAAAATGGAGGCGATCTCCTCCACATCAAGCGGTTCATACTCGGTCGATGGGGTCAGCTTTCCTTCAGGGATAATGGCTTTTGGGAAAAGGGTTGGGAATTCACCCTTAGTTGGTTCTTCTTTCTCACGTCTCTCGCCGTAGGCTAAATCAAACACCCAGCCGGCTCCCCATTCAATTTCCTCTCCATAGCGGGTGATCTCCTCCAGGATGGGGAATGGGATTGCACGCGCTTCCTCATATAGCTGAAGAAAAACCTGGCGAGTTGTGTGGGCGTCATCTATCGCGCGGTGGGCAGCTCGCACCGGCACACCGAGCGACTGTGCCAATGCCTGGAGACCATACCGTCCCACGGAGGGAAGCATGACGGAAGCCAGGTCGAAAGTGTCGAGGTAGGGATTCAGTTCGAATAAGCCAAGGTGCTTCATGAATGCCAAATCGAATTGAATGTTATGCCCTAGGATGGGCAGGTCGCCGACGAAAGCATCCAGATCTGAGAGAACCTTGGTGATCCGTGGAGCACTTGAGAGCATGGCGTCCGTGATGCCGGTGAGTTGGACGACGGCGGGGGGGACCGGGCGGCCGGGGAAGATGAGTTCCGACCATTCATCTTCGACACGGTCGCCGCGAAATCGAACCGCACCGATTTCAATAATGGCGTCGCGAGCGGGATCCAGGCCGGTAGTCTCGAGGTCGAAGGAGATTAGTGATTGCATAGGATTGAGGGGGGCATTATAGCATCCATGATAGTGCCCTATGCTATACTGCGAAGACATTTCGAGGGAGAAGGATGGGCGCGGATTCATTCTGAAATCACGACCATGGTAACGGTAACGAATGATGGACAATGGTGTTCTCCATTATAGAAGTTCAGGATTTAGGACCGGTGCGCAATGAAAGAACCGGTGATGGATGATATGTCGCTGGCGCGGCAAGCGGGTTCAGATCCTGAGGCTTTCGGCGAGCTTTACGAGCGGCACGTCCGGAAGATTTACAACTACATCTACTATCGGACGGGGAACTATCACGATGCCGAAGACTTGACAGAGATGGTCTTCCAGCGAGCGCTGCGGCATGTGGCAACGTTCGAGGATAAAGGAGTTCCCTTTACTGCCTGGTTGTATCGCATCGCACACAACCTGGTTGCGAACTGGCACCGCGATCGCAGTCGTCGCCCGGTCGTCCCGCTTGATCAGCACGTAGCGGTGAGCGAAGTAGCCGAGTACCCAGAATCGGAGGCGATGGCTAATGAGGAGACCGAGCTGCTGATGACGATCGTACGGCACCTCCCTCCCGACCGACAACAGTTATTGATCCTTAAATTCGTTGAGCGTATGTCGAACGCGGAGATCGGAGATGTGATGGGTCGAAGTGAGGGGGCGGTTAAAAGCCTATATCACCGGACATTGAATGCCCTCCGTGCTGAAGCAAGACGTCTGGAGGAAGAGAGCTCCGCAGACAGATATGTAAAAGATGAAAAAGCGGGATGAAAAAAAGATGGATGCAAGTCTGAGCAAAAAGCGGTTGGAAGAATTACTTTCGGACATCCTTGTCCCGGTCGAGCCCAGTGTGCAGTTTATCCGGCGATTGCGCGCTCGATTGGTCACATATCACGGCAGAGGTCCGCTCTCGAGCTGGATGGTCATCGTTGTGATCGCGACGGTGTTTTTGTTGGCGGTCACCTCGATCGGGTTGATCATTCGCATTTTCCTCGGTTGGGTCAGCCTGATTGGGCTCATCGCCAATCGGCGGCGGATGAAATCTGAAGCGAGAGTCGCGACGTAGATCTGCGTTATCCCTACTAGTATCAATATTGAGAGTGTATGGACCTCTGGGAAAGAGGTCTTTTTTTGATCCATTCAAGGTGAATTCCCGAGGATCGTAATAGGGATTTCTCGCTGCGCTCGAAATGACAACGGGGGACGAAGTGTTTCCGTGCTTGTCATTGCGAGGAGCCTGTAAGGGCGACGTGGCAATCTCAGCGTATGAAAGAGCGAGATTGCTTCGCTTCGCTCGCAATGACATTTAATAGGCGGGTTTCGTCTGAGGGGGAGCTTGTTGAATAGCTCGCTTTAACATATTGTTTAAGGATGGAGATTAAATGTTATCTAGTCAAATCGGAAACCAAACTGTTGACGCTAACTTAGCTCAAGTAATGTTTTGAGATGAATAAAAAATACTACGTCTACATTATGACGAACAAGAGCAACTCGACGCTGTATACAGGTGTGACCAGCGATCTAAAACGCAGAATCTATGAGCACAGAGAAGGGTTTGGGGGTGGTTTTACAAAAAAGTATGCTATCAAGAAGCTGATCTACTACGAGATAACCACCGATGTGCATTCAGCCTTGGCGAGGGAGAAGCAGATCAAGGCAGGTTCACGGAAACGGAAGGTTGATCTTATCAATAGTTTTAACTCGGAATGGAAGGATTTGTATAATGAATTGTAAGGACATGTAGCCGCTAGAATCCCGTCATGATGATGCCTGTCCTTCGCTATGTTGAAAGAGCGGGATTGGTTCGCTTCGCTCGCAATGACATGTCGTGGAATGGAGAAAATTGCTGCGCTGAGTTTATCGTTTCTCGGTTGAGTTGATGCTGATCTGGTTTCAGCTCGGTCTGTGGCGTTCTTGGTTTTTTTTCCCAAACCCTAAGCGGGGGCTCCGAGGGGAATAGTTTTCCCCCGGAGCCCCTACAATAAAGACAGGCCGTGAGAAATCCGGATACCGTCCTTGTCATTGCTATGAGCGAAGTCTCCGACCGAAGGGAGTGGGGGCCACAATCGCAGGGCTCGAAATGACAGCTTGAGGCGAAACGTTCTATGTCGCACCATTTCGAATTTATGCAATAGGGCTAGTACCTAGCCCTTATCTTCAGAATAGTCCCCAGTCGCCGCCGGTCCCATCCTCCATCATCGATGGTTCCCACATTTCCATGCCGAGCTCAACCATCGCCTCGATGCCCATCGCTTCGATGGCTTTACTGCGAGTCATTTCGATCAATGCTGGTGCGTAGGGGCAGAAGGGCGTCGTCAAGATCATTTTCAGTTGGACGCTCTCGTCATCGATCGACACATCTCGAATTAGGCCCAGTTCGATAATATTGAGTCCGAGCTCAGGGTCCATCACTTCGCGCAGCCGATCTCGAAGCGTTTTGGCTCCTTCAGGATGGGTTGAATCCGCTTCCCATATTGTCGATGGGGGTGTTTCTTCACTCATGTTCTTTTTCACTCATTAACTGGACAGAGAAGGCACAATGAGCATCACCATCCAACATGCTTTGTACCTGCTCGACCGGTAAGGATAACGCCTTGGCGATGAAGGTTTGATCGATCATGCAGACCTCGGGGTGTTTCTGTCCAATTGCAAAATAGGGGCAGCTAAATGCACGGATCACGACGATATCTTCGCTCCGCTCCCACTCCGCAGTGAAACCCTCTTCGTTAAGTAGTTCAAGCAGACGGACCAGGCGCTGTGTCAATGGAAGCCCCTCGAGCTGGCTGGCATAATCCTCTGCCATCGCATCGGCGATATTCGTAAGCACACCTTCGTAGTAAATAAGGGGCAGCGATTCTTTCATCTGGTCGAGAAGCCGATTGGTAAGCCGGAGGTAGCGGGTGGGGAAGAGTTCGTGAGCCTCTTCTGTCAATGAAAACAATTGGTGTGGTCGACCGACGCCGTGTTTCACTTCCTCTATGCACAGCAGGCCATCAACCTGCAGTTTTGTCAGGTGGTGGCGCACGGAAACAGGGGATATGCCCGCCGCTTGAGCCAGTTCCTTCACTGTGCAACTGCTGCGGGCACGTAGAGTCTGCAGTATTGTTTCGCGCGTTTGGGAAGCCATTTTCCGCAGTATAGCACGTCCTGCCAGCGGATGTCAATATTTCAGATATTTATGATTATTATTTGGGCGGATTACCTAAAATAGGTGATTAACGGATGGAATATATTAGATATTTATCACAAATATTGACATCTAGAAACGGTGCGTGCTATAATCCCTTGGTGTCCAAGCGCTATAGAGGTCGTGGAAAAGAGGCCGGAGGAAGTCTAATGACGGATATATTGGAAGTAAAAGACCTGCATACTTCCATCGATGGACAGGAGATCCTTAAGGGCGTGAACCTTATCGTCCGCGAGGGGGAGATCCATGCTTTGATGGGCCCAAATGGAACAGGCAAATCGACGCTAGCGAACGTGTTGATGGGTCACCCGGCATATGAGGTGACAAAGGGTCAGATTCTCTTCAAGGGTGAGAACCTGACAGAGATGGCTACGGATGAGCGGGCGCGGATGGGACTGTTCCTCGCCTTCCAATATCCCGTAGCCATACCTGGGGTTTCCGTCGCCAATTTCCTGCGCCAGGCGATTAACGCTCACCGCAAAGCCCGGGACCCAGAATATAAAGGTATCCCGATCCCTGAATTCCGTAAGCTCTTGAAGGAGAAAATGGACTTGCTCCAGATGGCGCATGAATTCGCGGGTCGCTACCTGAACGACGGGTTCTCCGGCGGCGAGAAGAAGCGCGCCGAGATTCTGCAATTAGCGACGCTGGAACCCTCGATCGCAATTCTTGATGAGACGGATTCTGGCCTCGATATCGACGCTCTGCGGATTGTGGCGAATGGCGTAAATACACTCGCTGGCCCCGATCTGGGCGTCCTGATTATCACCCACTATCAACGTATTCTGAATTACATCAAACCCGACAAAGTGCACATTATGCTCGATGGTCAGATCGTTGAGTCTGGCGGAGCAGATCTAGCGCAGCACTTGGAAGAGCAAGGCTACGACTGGGTTCGTGAAAAGCATAATGGGAAGGTAGAGGTGTAGGGAGGCTTCGGCGGTATGGCTTCATCAGGGGATCTCAAGAATCTCCAGGATATTGATCAATATAAGTACGGATTTAGCGATCCCGATGTCTCGGTCTTTAAAACCCGCAAAGGTTTGGATCGTGAAGTTGTGGAGCAGATCTCGGCAATGAAGGGCGAACCGAAGTGGATGCTCGAGTACCGCTTGAAGGCGTTCGAGCATTTCTTGGAACGGCCAATGCCAACCTGGGGCGGCGATGTCGGCGGTCTTGACCTGGATAATATTTACTACTACGTCAAACCGGCGGAGATGGAAGGGCGCACCTGGGATGATGTTCCTGATTCGATCAAGCAGACCTTCGATAAACTTGGTATCCCAGAGGCGGAGCAAAAGTTCCTCTCTGGCGTCGGTGCGCAGTACGAATCGGAAATGGTGTATCACAGCATCCTGGAGCACCTCGAAGAACAAGGCGTAATATTCCTCAGCATAGAAGAAGGCCTGCGGCAGCACCCAGATCTATTCCGTGAATATTTCGGAACGGTTATCCCCTATACCGACAATAAGTTCGCCGCGTTGAACGGTGCGGTATGGTCGGGAGGGTCTTTTGTCTACGTCCCGCCCGGGGTGAAAGTGGAGCTCCCGCTTCAAGCATATTTCCGCCTGAATATCGCCAACATCGGTCAATTTGAACGCACGATGATAATCGTCGACGAAGGTGCGGATGTTCACTATGTGGAGGGCTGTACGGCGCCGACCTACACGACGGATTCCTTACACAGCGGTGTGATCGAGATCATCGTCAAACGCGGTGCCCGCAGCCGCTACACAACGATTCAGAATTGGTCGAACAACGTTTACAACCTGGTCACCCAGCGGGCGATGGTCTTTGAAGATGCATCCCATGACTGGGTGGATGCCAACATCGGAAGCAAACTTACGATGAAATACCCATCCTGCTACTTGATGGGGAAGGGCGCACGCGGCGGGATCCTTTCCATGGCTTTCGCCACAGATGGGCAGCATCAGGATACAGGCGGCAAAATGATCCATGTCGCACCTTATACGACCAGTAAAATTACCGCTAAGTCGATAAGCCAGGGCAGCGGTCGGTCATCCTATCGTGGTTTGTTGAAAGTTCATGATGGTGCGGTCGGATCGAAGTCGAACGTTGTTTGCGATGCCTTACTCCTGGATCCGCAATCGCGCTCGGACACTTACCCCTATATCGAGATCGACGAGGATGATGTCAGCATCGGGCATGAAGCCTCGGTGAGCAAAGTCGGGGAGCAGCAGCTTTATTACTTAATGAGCCGTGGATTGAGCGGGGAAGAGGCGATCACAATGGTCGTCTCTGGTTTCATCGAACCACTGGTTAAAGAGCTTCCGATGGAGTATGCCGTGGAGATGAACCGCCTGATCCAGCTTCAGATGGAAGGCTCGATCGGGTAAGAGCGGTCTCCGGTCCATGTCATCCTAATCATAGATTTCAAGATGAGGTTGTACAGAGCATGAGTTCCCGAACTGTTAGCCGGCGTAAACGTGTAGTACGAAAGCAGGAAGCGCCGGAATTCAGCTTCACACGTGAAGATGTCGAGGGTATCTCTCAAGCTCTTGGCGAGTCTGATACGCTTAAAACACATCGGATGGCAGCATGGGAGAAATTTGAATCTATACCGATGCCATCGACGAGTGATGAGGCATGGCGACGGACGGACATTCGCGGCCTCGATGTTGATCGGATCAAAATGCAGGCGAGTGCGAAAACGCCTGTTGGCCCAGAATTGCGCCAGCCACTTGTCGCCGAGTCTCATGGCGCGCTGTTAGTCCTGCGACCGGGACACACTCCAGAACTTCGAGCGGAAGACGACCTACAAGAACAGGGAGTGGTGTTCACAGATTGGGCTACTGCTGTGCGGGAACACGCAGAGATCATCGACCGTTATATGGATACAGTCGTTCCGGCTGAAGACGGCAAGTTCGCCGCGCTCGCTGCCGCGATGAGTCAGGAAGGTGTGCTGCTCTATGTCCCTGCTGGTGTTCAGCTCCAACAGCCGCTGCACTCGATTTTCTGGGCGCCGGGCACCGAAGCGGCGTTTTTCCATCGGGTGCTCATCGTTCTTGAGCGTGGTGCGTCGGCAATGTTCTTCCACGAAACCGCTTCACCGACGGAAAATGAAGGCCAGACGGTTCACGCCGGGATTGTAGAAATCTCCGTAGCGGAGGAGGCATCACTGAAGTTCGTTGAAGTGCAAAATCTTGGCGGGCATGTTTGGAACTTCACGCATGAACGAGCGAAGGTCGCGCGTGAAGGCCGGTTGGACTGGATTTTCGGTGCGGTTGGGAGTCAGCTGACGAAGACTTTTTCCGATTTGGACTTGACGGGGCAGGGGGCGGAGGGGCGTATCTCCGGATTCTACTTCGCCAGCGAACGGCAGCATTTCGATCATGATACGCAGCAGAATCACCTGGCGCCGAACACAATGAGCGATCTGCTTTACAAGGGCGCACTGGTCGATCAGAGCCGTTCTGTTTGGCAGGGAATGATCTATGTTGCACCTGAGGCGCAAAAGACGGATGGTTTTCAGGCAAACCGCAACCTGATATTAAGCAAGAAAGCGCGCGCCGATTCGATTCCCGGTTTGGAAATCCTGGCGGATGACGTACGCTGCACCCACGGCGCCACGGTGGGTCAATTAGAAGACCTGCCGATTTATTATTTGATGACGCGTGGTTTTCCGCGCGAGGAGGCTGAGCGAATGATGATCGACGGCTTCTTCGCACCCATTATGGAGCGCATCCCCTTCGACGGCATGCGAGAGCGTTTTCGGGGGATGATCGAAGCGAAACTTGGCAATTAAAGGCGGACTGCCATACAATAATAAACTGGTCCGTCTGAGAGAAAAAGCGAGAGATAGTACATGGCAAGAAAGATTAATGGCAGTGCGACAATTAACAGGATAGATAAACATCTTCACGCGGTTGGGGAGGTCGTTGAAGTTTACTGCGACCATAATAGGGATGGCCGCCGTGTGCGTGACTGGCTGCAAGGTGTCGTCGTGCAAGTGGACGAGAAAATGGTTGCGATCCAGTTCACTGAAGACGTGTATCTGACCGACGGTTGGATGGTCCCCGATCGAGTCCTCTGGACGCAGCACAGCAGCGAATCCATCCGTCAGGCAAAACGAAAACGCAAACGTGCTAAGCGCAAATCCTGACAGGCATTCCAAAATCTAGGTGAGGGTTTAATGGGATTATCCTTCGAATCAACCACGCTTGACATCCCGGCGATACGTCGGGATTTTCCAATTCTTGAACGCGAGACGGAACCGGGAGTAAAGCTTGTTTATCTAGACAACGCGGCGACATCTCAGAAGCCCGTGCAAGTAATCGAGGCGATGGATTTATATTATCGGCAGATGAATGCAAATATCCACCGCGGCATCCACTGTCTGGCGGAGGAAGCTACGGTCGCCTACGAAGACGGCCGCAAGAAGATCGCCTCCTTTATCGGCGCGGAGAGCTGGCGGGAGATTGTCTTTACACGCAATACGACAGAGTCACTCAACTTGCTGGCGTACAGTTGGGGCAGGGCAAATCTGAAAGCGGGTGATCGTATCCTGCTAACGGAGATGGAACATCACTCGAACATCGTGCCATGGCAAATGCTGGCGAGCGAGGTGGGCGTGACGCTCGATTTCGTCACATTAACCGACCAGGGGATGCTGAACCAGGAATCGTATGCAACTCTGCTCGAACGCGAACCGAAATTAGTCTCCTTCACCCAGATGTCCAACATGCTGGGAACGATCAACCCGGTCACCGAGATGACCGAGCAGGCGCATCGTGCAGGTGCAGTTGTGATCATAGATGCAGCGCAGTCTGTGCCGCACATGCCAGTCGATGTGCAGGAGTTAGGTGCGGATTTCATGGTGTTCTCAGCGCATAAGATGCTGGGTCCAACAGGGATCGGCATCCTTTATGGGCGCAAAGAATTGCTGCAGGAGATGCCGCCGTTTCTCGGTGGTGGGGATATGATCAAGCGAGTGCAGCTTGGCGGCTTCACGATGAATGATCTGCCTTACAAATTCGAAGCTGGCACACCCGCTATCGCCGAGGGGATCGGTTTTGGAGAGGCTGTAGACTACCTGGCGAACTTGGGAATGGAGGTAGTACATCAATACGAGCAGGCGTTGACAGCGTACGCACTCGAACGTCTCGAAGAAGTTCCAGGTATTCAAGTATATGGTCCTGAGGCGCAAGATAAGGGTGGTGTGCTCTCCTTCACCTACGACGGCATCCACACGCATGACGTCGCACACATCCTGGATTCCTTCGGGATCGCGATCCGCGCCGGTCATCACTGTGCCCAACCGGCTCATCAACATTTCGACATCGATGCTACATCGCGCGCCTCTTTTTATATCTACAATGTGAAAGAAGAAGTTGACCATTTGATCGAGGGTCTTTACAAGGTGAAAGAGATCTTCGGCTAGAGGAAAAGGGGTCCGACGTCATTTCTTTTTTTCACGGACCTAGGGTTTCACCAAAACCTATTTGGAGCGGGCAAGACAAATAATGGATGATTTCTATCGAGAACTGATCATAGACCGTTATAAAAACCCACAAATGCGGGGTGAACTGGACCCGCATGATTATTCGTACGAGGACGACAATCCCTTGTGCGGGGATGAAATTCGCATCGACCTGCGGGTGGATGGTGATAACCACATTACCGAAGCGGCATTTACGGGAAAGGGGTGTGCGATTTCCCTGGCATCCGCTGATTTGCTCGTCGAATCAATCATCGGCAAGACTCTCGATGAGATTAAAACGCTCTCGAAAGATGACGTCATCGAAATGCTGGGGATCGAGTTGGGACCCGTGCGGTTGAAGTGTGCGTTGCTTTCCTTGAAGGTTCTCAAAGCCGGGATTTATGGTTTGGATGAGCTAGAAGAGGAACTAATCATCTAGGGATAGTCGGTTTAATAAAAAGCTGTGTCTTCTCCGAGGGGTGGATGTACAATTACAAGACATATAAAGAAGAAGATGTGGAATTCGTCTCAGTAGCCTCGGAAGATGAGGTTGGGAATGGAGAACGGATCCTGCTCGAGATCGATGGGCAGGGGATCGCCCTGTTCAACATCGCCGGGGAATTCTTTGCCATCGCCGACGTCTGTTCGCATGATGATGGTCCCGTGGCCGAGGGGGAGCTCGAGGCGTATGAGATTATCTGCCCGCGGCATGGAGCTCATTTTGATTTGCGAACGGGGAAGGCGCTGACGCTTCCCGCGGTGGTTGATATCCCCGCGTACCCGGTGAGGGTCGCGGGTGGTGAGGTTTTAATCGGGCTGCCGGTGGAAGGGTAGAAGCGGGGGCGGTTGTACATTTTTGAAATTATTGTAGAGACGCCCCGCCGGGGCGTCTTTACGTTGATCGCCGGTTTATAAATCACAAGAATTCCATGGATGTGCATTGTGTATGTTCCTACGCGGGAGGGTTTGTTGGTTTTTGTGGAGTAGGGAAGCTCTGCATCCGGCCGCAGGCGCAGCCTGCGCCTTGAGATTTGCGTGTATGAACGAATAGATAGACCATTGAAGAGGTAATGAATCGCTTTTTCTTTTTCCCCCCTATTGTCCCCCCAAGGGGACGTGGGGGCAACAGTCTGTCCCCACACCCCCTGACAACGATCGATTCGGCTTTCCGTTTCAAAGGGACGTCTGTAAGGAACACTTAGCAGTGCTCATGGGATGTACATTGTGTTTGTTCCCACGCTGGTGAGGGGTTGTTGTTTTTTGTGGAGTCAGGAAGCTCTGCTTCCGGACGCAGGCGCAGCCTGCGCCTTGAGGTTTGATCCTGAACCTGGGGGATAGCTGGTTGCTTGAGGGTAGCGGACCGACGCACGGGCCGGCCTCTATGGTTGAACAGAGGGAAGCCCATATTTACCGAATCTCTTTCACAGTAAACGGGAAATCGGTTATCATATCTCTTTGTGCGCCGTGACCGCGAAATTGGTGGACGCGGCGCGCTCCATATATGTAGTCATCCTAAACGAAAGAGGATTATCAACATGGCAGAAAAATGGGTTTACCTATTCGATGACGTCGACCAGGCAGAGAAGAAGGCTGGTTCGTGGGAGGGTGTGCGCGCTCTCTTGGGAGGTAAAGGCGCCAATCTTGCGAATATGACCCGCATAGGCGTGCCGGTACCGCCGGGTTTCACCGTAACGACCGAGGCGTGCAATGCCTTTCTCGCGCATGACGAGACTCTCCCAGATGGGCTGTGGGATCAGGTTCTGGAGGCAATAAAGGCGATTGAAAAGAAGACCGGCAAGGTTTTTGGTGATGCGAAGAATCCGCTCTTGGTGTCCTCCCGTTCGGGGGCAAAGTTCTCCATGCCGGGCATGATGGATACGGTCCTGAACCTGGGAATGAACGACAAATCTGTTGAGGGGATGATCGAACTCACCGGTGATGCGCGCTTCGTTTATGACTCCTACCGGCGGCTGGTCCAGATGTTTGGCTCTGTCGTGTTGGGGATAGAGGATACAGCTTTTGAGCATCCAATGAATGAATACAAAGAGGAGAGGGGACTCAAGCTGGATACGGAGCTCGAAGCAGAGGATTGGAAGGCGATCACCGAGATATTTATAAAAGTGATCAAAAAGCATAAGGGCTTTGAGTTCCCGCAGGATCCCTACGAGCAGCTCCGTCTCTCGATCGAGGCTGTTTTTGGGTCATGGTTCGGTAAGCGTGCTGTGGATTACCGCAATAAGGATGGGATAAGCCACGATCTCGGCACCGGCGTGAATATCATGACGATGGTCTTCGGGAACATGGGCGACGATTCTGGAACGGGTGTCGCCTTCACACGCAATCCTGCTACGGGCGAGAGGAAGCTCTACGGCGATTATTTGCTCAACGCGCAGGGCGAGGATGTTGTTGCTGGTATTCGCAACACGAAGCCGATTGCCGAGTTGGAGAAGGACCTTCCGGCAGCTAATGAAACCTTCGTTGAACTGTGTGAGAAGCTCGAGAAACACTACAAAGAGATGCAGGATGTTGAGTTCACCATCGAGCGCGGTAAGTTCTGGATGCTTCAGACGCGGGATGGGAAGCGCACTGCTAATGCGGCAATGCGGATCGCGATCGATTTTGTTGATGAGGGCATGATAAGCAAGGAAGAAGCTGTGCTTCGAATAACTCCGGATCAGGTCGACGCACTGCTGCACCCACAATACGATCATCAAGCACTGGAGAGCGCCCGCGAGCAGGGTAAATGCTTCGCGAGCGGTGTGAATGCGTCACCCGGGGCGGCGGTCGGACGGGTGTATTTCGACGCCGATACGGCGGAAATTAAGGCGAAAGAAGAAGGGCAGGACGTGATCATGGTGCGGCCTTTCACCAAGCCAGACGACGTTCATGGAATGCTGGCATCGAAAGGCATCCTCACGAGCGAGGGCGGCGCCACCAGCCACGCGGCCGTCGTTGCCCGCCAATTTGGCATCCCCTGCATTGTTGGTGCGTCTGAGATCAAGCTTGATCTTAAGAAACGCAACCTCACGGCGAATGACATCACGGTCGAAGAGGGGGATTGGATCTCCATCGACGGAACGACCGGCGAGGTTTTCCTGGGGCAGATCCCCACGACGATACCTTCCTTCGATGAGCAGGAAGAGCTGCTCACGTTGCTCACCTGGGCGGATGAAATCGCAGCCAGCGATAATGTGCGCAAGGGACCAAAGGGATTTCCAACAACCGGTCTGCAGGTTTGGGCAAACGCCGATTATCCGGCAGACGCCCGCCGAGCGCGCGATTACGGCGCGCAGGGCATTGGACTCTGCCGCACGGAGCACATGTTCTTCGAACAGGAGCGATTGCCGATCGTGCAGCGCATGATCCTGGCGGATAGTTCGGAGGAGCGCACGAAAGAACTCGACGAACTGCTGCCCTTCCAGCGCAGCGATTTCGACGGTCTTTTCGAGGCGATGACCGGGCTGCCGGTGATCATCCGTTTGATCGACCCGCCTTTGCATGAGTTTCTGCCCGAGTTGGTGGAGCTGGTTGAAGAGATCGCCACGATGCGGGCGAAGGGTGAGACGAAGGGTTTGAAGGAGAAGGAAGAACTGCTCGTTAGCGTGCAAAGTCTGCATGAATCGAATCCGATGATGGGATTGCGCGGCGTGCGCCTGAGCATCGTCATGCCTGAGATCGTCGAGATGCAGGTGCGGGCGATCTTCGAGGCGGCGGCGGATGTTAAACTGAGAGGCTTCGAGCCGCATCCGGAAGTGATGATCCCGCTCACGGGTCATATCAATGAGTTAACTGCAATCCAGCCTCGGCTGGAGGAAATCGCCAGTGATGTCATGGAGAATAAGGGCGTCGAGTTTGATTACAAGTTCGGCACTATGATTGAGATACCGCGAGCTGCTCTAACCGCAGAGGAAATCGCCGGTGTGGCCGAGTTCTTCTCCTATGGTACAAACGATCTGACGCAGATGACCTTCGGGTACAGTCGTGATGACGCCGAGCGCAACTTCCTGCTTACGTACGTTGAGCAGAAAATCTTGCCGGTGAACCCCTTCCAGAGCATCGATGCCGACGGCGTCGGGCGGCTGATGGAGATGTGCACGGCGGAGGGGCGCAAGGCACGCCCGGAGCTGGAGGTGGGGATCTGCGGGGAGCATGGCGGCGATCCAGATTCGATTAAGCTGTGCCACAAGTACGGCTTGAACTATGTGAGTTGCTCACCGTTCCGCGTGCCGATCGCCCGGTTAGCCGCGGCGCACGCGGCGATGGGGAAGTAAATTGTCCTAACCATTCAAGCAGACGAACATTGGAGAGGCTGTCATAAAGGGGCAGCCTCTTTTTTCTTTTCCCCTTCGAGCGAAAGTATTGATTTGCGGGAAGCGCAACCAAAGCTGTGGCAGTTCGCATTCTGTGTGCGGGTTGCAGAAGTCGCTCGAATTGATAGATTGTCGGAAGGATAAACTCCGTGCCGAAGAATCTCGTTCCTGGCAGCAAGAACCTTCCTGTTTGAAGATCAAGATGTTTCGCGGAGTTTATCGATTCTTGGTTGAGTTAATGCTGATCTGGTTTCTGCTTGGTCTGTGGCATGCTCGGTTTTTCTTCCCCCCAACCCCCCAACGGGAGCTCCGGGGGGAACAGTTTTCCCCCGGACCCCCTACAATAAAA
>SOIH01000219.1 GCA_004376895.1 Anaerolineales bacterium
GCAATCCGTACACCATTGGGTGCAGTACATCACGATCCCGCCGTAGGGCAGCGGCTGTACTTCCGGCTCAGGGGGCGCCTGCTGTGCAGCTTCCGGATCGATGCGGCGCAGCTCTGAAAACAAAACCTCGTTGTCTGGAAGATCGTCGACATCGTGAATATCGATGTATTGGATCAGGCCTTGCTTGTCGACAATGAAGATCGCCCGTTCGGATGATCCCACAGATCGAAGAACGCCGTATTGCTGGCATACCTCGCCATGCGGCCAGAAGTCACTGAGGAGTGGATACTGTATTCCTTGGAAGGTTTCTGCCCAGGCTTTCAGGGCAGGAACATGATCGACGCTGATGCCCAGCACCTGGGCATTCAACCCCGCGAACCTGGCGGACTGCGCCTGGTATCCCGGGATTTGCGCGCTTCAGGTTGGGGTAAAGGCTAGGGGGAAGAAGGCCAGCACCACGTTGCGGCCGCGATAGTCGCTCAGACGAACTTCCCGATCGAGATGGCTGGGCAGGTTGAAATCCGGGGCTTGCTGACCAATTTGTAGGCTCATAGATGAATACCCTCCACACTTTAATCAACTCAGATCTCATTATAAGACATGCTGCAAGGGTATCAACAATGTTATCTAAAAGAACGATACGAAGTGCCCGCATGAACAAATATGAAAATCTATGGCTCATCTTTTAGTTATTCCGATACTCTAAAACTCGGTATCTTGGATCATCGCCTCCCGCATTCGTCTGTCCTTAGCGTAACCAGCGGGTTCAACCGGAAAGCCCTGACGTCCTTCCAAGATGAGATGTCAAGCAACTGTCCAAGAAAAAACATCTATGCTGATATTGAATTCACGACTGGATACATATATCATGGGTAGAGGAAGAAGGTTTGCGATGTTTCAGAGTCGTGCAGATAGGCCCAATACAGCATTGGAGAAGGCAAGTTCCTTCTCGTGTGTCTTCGCTTTTTGTCACCTCACTATGTCTCAATTTATCCTGAGTAGGCTGTCCTAATGAACGATGAGACCAAGACCGGACTACCCTTCCCCGTTTTACCGGGAGGTACGGTCACCTTCCTTTTCACCGACATTGAAGGTTCAACCAAGCTGCTTAAGCGCCTGCGCGACCAGTATTCGACCCTGCTGGACGAGCACCGCGAAATCTTACGCGATGCTTTCGTTAAATGGAACGGGCACGAGGTGGATAGCCGGGGAGAAGAGTTCTTTGTAGCCTTCCCGAGGGCAACGGATGCAGTAGCAGCGGCTGTCAACACTCAACGAGAGCTTGCGGCGCACACATGGCTTGAGAGGGTAGATGTGCGGGTTCGGATCGGGCTACACACAGGGGAGCCCTGGGTGGCCGATGAGGGCTATATCGGCATAGACGTGCACCGTGCAGCCCGGATAGCTAACGTGGGCCATGGTGGTCAGGTGCTGTTGTCAGAGACGACTGCAGCGCTGGTCATGGATGAACTTCCGGAGGGTGTGAGCCTGCTGGATTTGGGCCGGCACCGCTTGAAAGACGTGCGCCGACCGGAACGGATCCGCCAGCTGGTCATTGATGGGCTGCCTGCTGAGTTTCCTCCCCTAAAATCTCTGGAGGCACTGCCGTCAGGTACACCCGGCGAGAAACGCCAACACAACTTACCCGCTGAACTTACACCCTTCATCGGCAGAGAAACTGAACTGGTCGAGATCGGTGACATGTTGCGGGATCCTTCCATTCGCCTGTTAACTCTAGTGGGCGTGGGAGGCATGGGCAAAACTCGCCTCTCATTGCACGCCGCAGCCGAATTGGTAGAGGAATACCCGGACGGTGTCTGGTTGGTGGAGTTCGCTAAGCTGAGAGACCCTGAGTTGGTCCCTCAACATGCAGCGGCGGTGCTCGGGGTGAGCGC
>SOIH01000092.1 GCA_004376895.1 Anaerolineales bacterium
TCAGGGAACATCTCGATATGCATGAGCTGGTACTTGTCATCCGTGAATACTTCCTCGATCGATTTCTTGTACTTCGCCTGGAAATGCGCCTGCGCTTCTTTTGCCTGGCGCGGCATCCAAGTTCGGATGATGGTGTTCATTGGATGATCGGCGCTGCCGCAATCCACCCCGAGCCATTTCAGTTTTTTATCTTTGCACCACTCTGCGAACTCGCGGTCCGGGCCAGGATGCTTCACCATATACCGAATTTCATCGGCGATCGGTTGATCCCAACCATAGCGGTGATAGCCGGTGTGGATGAGCAGGATGTCGCCCTCTTGGACATCGACACGTTCCTCGACCATTTTGGAAGTGTAGATGTCATAATCGCCGGCGGCATCTGAAAGATCAACGATGGCGCCCGGGCCGTGCAGGAAGTCGAAGTCGAGCTCGGCGATGTCCTTTCCCGGCGTGTAGAAATGGATCTCCCCATCTAGGTGCGTACCCAGGTGATTGGAGTGCGTTACGACCTGGCCATTCGCTCCGTTCGGAGCTAGGCGTTTAAAATATTTAATTTGAAGTGGTTCGTAGGTTGGCCAAGGAGGCGTTCCAATTCCAAGCGGTATTGTCAAGTCTACAATCTTCATTGATTGCTCCTCTCCTCCCCTGCTGCAATTAGTTTGGGGAGTATAGACTCATCAGATCTGTAGTCAATCATGGCTTCATGAGGCTTCCGAAAACACTGCTCCGGTGTTCCTTTGACCACCGACACCCTCTATTTCTATCCCGGTTTCATGAAGAGTGCAGTCGGTTTACAAGCCACAGTTTTCGAATACTGGAATCGTGAAGGGCTAATGCTTGTCAAATGAAATGCATACCTTTCGAGGGTGAAATGGAGGACATCATTCCCTCTCTCGCTAACAATACTGGCGGTAGAAGCAGTTGCTGATATGGCGTAACATCTGAACACCGCGGACTCTTTCACAGTGCTCCTGCTGGAACAGGGTTAGCGGACTCAGGGGGGAAACTGTACAAATATGACCCATCGACAACGCCAACAGGTTCCACCAGTCACGCTCAACGTTAACTACGTCCTGCTAGTGGATGTCCTCCTCGCAGAGTATCTCCTCAACATAGAATATCCAGAGCGTCTGTTTGAAGATATCACTTCATTTTTTCAAAGGTGAGGCCATAAATCTTCTCACCCCCCATTTCGCGCACGGGTTCCCAACCCACTTTCAATTTCATGCCAATGCGCGGCGCATCTTCTTTGATTAATCCAAGCGCCTTCACCCCGTTGTCGAATTCAACCACACCAAGAACACGCCCGCGTTCATCCATGCCCCAGGGAAGTTGTTCTATAACAGTGTAGGTCAGAAGCTTGCCCTTGGAGGTGGGTGTGATCTCTTTGAAATCGCGCCCTTTGCAGTTCAGGCAGCGATCGTGGTAGGGGTACATCACCAATCCGCACTTGTTGCATTTGTATGCTGTGATGGTTTTCATGATTTCCTCCTCAACACGAACGCGAGGACGTTGTTTCCGAAACCCCCAAAGTTGAGTGAAAAACCGTTGGCTGCGTTTTTAACTTGCCGCTCACCGGCTTCCCCGCGCAACTGCCATACGAGCTCCACTACCTGAGCCACACCCGTCGCACCGACGGGATGACCGCGCGCCTTAAGTCCTCCCGACGGGTTGATCGGCAATTTACCGCCGATCTGCGTTTCGCCCCGCTCCAGCGCCTTGGCACCCTCCCCTTTCGGGAAGAAGCCGGCGTGTTCGCTCTCAGCTATCTCCAGGATCGTGAAGGCATCATGCAGCTCGGCGACATCGATGTCCTTGGGCTTGATCCCCGCCATCTTGAAAGCCTGCTCCGAAGCAAGCGTGACTGCCTTGAGGTCGGTGGGATCGCTGCGTTCCTGAAGCGTATGGGTATCTGTCGCCTGCCCAACACCGTCGATCGTGACCAATGGTTTCTTGAGCTTATTCGCGATCTCCTCTGTAGTAAGCAGCACCGCTGCTGCGCCGTCGCTGACGGGACAGCAATCGTAGAGATGTATTGGATCGGCCACAACCGGGCTGTTAATATGCGATTGTGGATGCGTGAGGATGCCCTCCATTGTGATTTTCATCTGGATGTGAGCATAGGGATTAAGCAGCCCATTCGTCTGATTCTTGATAGCAACCATCGCAAGATGCTCGCGTGTGACCCCATATTTCTCCATATAAAGGCGGGCGAACATCCCCGCCATGGCAGGCAACGTCAGGCCATAGATATACTCCACTTCAGGGTGGGTCATACAGGCGACGATGTCCGTGGCCTTGGGACCAATCACCTCGCGCATCTTCTCGCCACCAACGACGAGCACGACATCATTGAAACCCGAAGCCACAGCCAGGAAGCCATTTTTAATCGCCGAACCGCCGGACGCGGGACCATTTTCAACCCGGTCAGCAGCGGCAGGAAGCAGGCTCAAACGATCGACAAGCGCGCTTGCTATGGAAACCTGGTGGTTAAACAGGCCCGAGGCCATGTTGCCAACATAGACAGAGTCAACTGGACGATCCCCCAAACCAGCATCATCCATGGCGTTCAACCCTGCGGTGGCGAGCATATCCATCAGACTGTCATCATCCCGCCGTTCAAACGGTATCATTCCAACTCCAGCAACGACAACGGGTCTCATCGGACCTTCCTCCTTGCTCCAAGGATCTTCTCCAGAATATCATCCTCGCTGGCGACGAGGATCTCCTTCTCTGCGACCGCGAGCAGCTCTTCTGGCACAGGTCGCTCGCCAGCCACCAATCTGTCTTTATGCTTGAAATACAGTTCTTTTGTCAAGCCATAAGGGGTGGCACCTCCAAGCTCATGCTGACCCTCGCGCTCGATTAATTCATACTCAATCATCCATCGTCTGAAGCCGATGGGGCTTTCGGCTGTGATAAGCACTTCCTCCTGCCCGATATACTCAAACGAGTATTCCATCTTAGCGGCAAACAGGTGGGCGCCGATGCGCAATCCTCTTTCGGTGGCAAGTGTATGCAGGCTGATCCCCAATTCGCGTGAATAGAGACGCGTATTTACAACGCCGACAAGCAAACCATCGATCTGCCCCATTAGGCAGAATTCATCGCGCACTCGGTGACGATACCAGCCCAGCAATTCTGCATACACACGCGCGCCGACGATGTCGTAAAAGTCGCGCTCGACTTTCATCGTCGGTCTTACTGCTTCTAGGAGTACAGGCACATCGTCCCGACTCGCTTGTCGTATGACCAATTTGCCCCCCGTCGCCAGCGTAATTACCTTTGGTGGGTAAGGCGGCAAATCCATCTCCGGCGGCCTAAGGTATTCTTCGACTTCCATATCCATGTTTTATTCTCCTGAACGGCTAAGATTGGTGTGAATCGTATGAAAATTAGTGTAAACCTCTCCGGTTCGTGCTTATTGACAAGGGTTGACTGAACTGTAGCACAAAAAAAGATTTGCTCGAAACACATTCACCTGTGAACAACGTTACCGCAAACCAAAGGTTAATGCAGTAAGGACAGCTATGCCCACAGAACAGAGTGTACCGATGAGGAAGTACTCCGCAAATTCGCGCTTCTTGAACTGCGGGTAGCGCACCGCAGCCTTCGCCGCAACGACGAACCCTACGGCGGCGAAACCCCCAACCGAGACCAGCACGAATGTGATGAGGCGCTCAAGGATGCCGATAACCTCGCCAGCGCCAATCAGCGGATGGATCTCCTCCTCAACCTGTTCTGGTCGAACAAGCCCCAAGACGCTCACGGTGAAAAGTGTCGCCCAGGTCCAGAGCATGACCAATGCAAAAGCGGGCCCCAGGATATCCGGTGCAGTGATTATTCCCGATAGTTGCGACTTGGGTACAAGACCATCAGGGAGAAATCGGAGAATCAAGGGCATGATCGCCGTGAAGAGGAAAGGAAGCATATGGACACACGGTCGTCCATATGCAAAGCCCCCTTGAATATCACGCTTGATAAGGTGGCGAAAGAGGTACGCCCATACTTCTCCAAGAGCGAAGGCGACTGCATAATAAATGAGTGCCCGTCGGGATCCAATCTGGTTTGAGAACCCAAAAGCACCAACCCAAATAACCGCCCGAAGTAGGGTACGGTACCAACGCCATTTGTCCTCAAAAGCGAAGAGCGCTCGTTTGCGGGTCTGGAAGCCATATTCGGTCAAGATAAGCGAGAATAGGCTGATTAGATAGAGCTCAAGCACTTGTTACCTCTCCACCAAATGTATCCTTATTTACAATGAGGACAAGTGTCAAAAGCCATGTTGCCGTCGCCTTTCTGACATACGTCACCCCAGCCGCACGCAGATGCTGACTCACCGCTGGCGGGCTGACCTCGAGCAGGCGGGCAATATCCACACCATCCATGCCCGACATAGCTAGATCGATGACCTGCCGCTGCCTTTTGGTCCAGTTGCGTCTCATGGCACTGTAGAGCAAGCTGTAAATCTCGAAACCGGGATGAGCCTCACCGCTCTCTACCTCGATCTGTGTGGAACGCTCCTTTGCCCTCTCGATCGCCATCCGTGCACGCTGAAAGCAGGGACCATCCATGCCGATGGCGTGCTCCCGCAGCGGTGTGACCAACCCACCCACGCCGATCCCGAAACGCAGATCGACCGGATGCACAGCTACACGGAGTGAAGCGAGAATTCGGTCGAGGTCTTCGGACGTCCGGAGCAATCCCTGGAATTCATCGCCGATCGTGAGCAAGTATTTCGATGCAATCTGGTTCGCGTACTGCCGGTTGACATCAGCGAGACCGGCGTTGAGCTGTCGCTGCAGACCCGCTCGGTCATCGACATTCCTTGAACCAATAATGTCTCCGATTACTGCGAAGTACTGTTTTTCAACCATCTGATATTAAGCTCCTAGCATTTATCATACCACAATTAATGTTTATCACTTAATATCCTCTTTATTAAGTATGTTGGCTTAATTATTGGAGGTATTCCCTGCAACGGCAAATGCAACATTGGGTTAATGTTAAGGTCGACCCCTCGTCATGCACTGAGCAGGTACTTAGTCATTGCGCCCCTTCATATGGAAATAGACCTTGAAACGGTTGCTTACGCTTAAGCAGTTGGATGGTTGCTAAATATCGAAGGTATAAATCTCACTTTGCATGATTAAAATCATGTCCAGCCAAGATGTTCCTTCGGTGAATAACTGTTAAAATATTGTGTAACAGATCACGTGAGCGGATTTTAATAATATGGAGACGCCGATGAGATCGAATTTGACCCTTGCTGAAATGGAAGCAGCCCACAATTTACTCGCAGAATTTTCCTACGAGAAACGGCCTGTAGAACGCGGTTACGCTAATCGCACCCTTTATATCAACCTCTCTGAGAACACGATCTCCGAGAAGCCCGTCACCGATGAAATGAAGCAGCTCTTCACAGGCGGACGCGGTTTCGCCTTGTGGAGGCTGTGGAACGCGGTCGACGGTGACACGCAATGGGATGATCCGCAGAATGAGTTGGTTATCGCCGGGGGACCGATCGGCGGAACCACCTCCTACCCTGGTCTAGGGAAATCTACGGTTGTGACCATCTCGCCGCTTACCCACTCCATCATCGACAGCAATGCTGGCGGATATTTTGGGCCCTACCTGAAATTCTCGGGATGGGACGCACTTGAGATTCAGGGTAAAGCCGAACGAGATGTTATCGTCATGATCAATGGCGATGATGGTCGGGTGACGATCGAGGAAGCCCCCCTGGAGGATCTCGATACCCACAAGTTAGCTGAGCAGTTGACGGAGATGTACGCGGAGGATGAGCGTGATAAGCGCAGCATCTCCGTGGTTTCGGCTGGACAGGCGGCAGACCACGTCCGCTATTCGAGCCTGAATTTCAGTTGGTATGACACTCGCCGTGGCGCCGCCAGGGTCAAACAGGCTGGACGCGGCGGCACCGGTCGTGTTTTTCGTGACAAGCGTCTGAAGGCAATCGTGGTTCGTTTCAGCAACCTGAAGGGTGATAGTAACAACCCGGCCGATTATGCCACGGTTCGGAAGGCGGGCCGGCGGATCAATAAGGAAATCTCCGAACTCGATGACTCGCAAAACCA
>SOIH01000283.1 GCA_004376895.1 Anaerolineales bacterium
CAATTGTACTCTCTCAAACCCGTGGTGTCAGCGGCCCTTATGAGTTTATTAATCTAAATAGCGCGTTTCGTCCAGCTTGCGCTGTACCTGCGCCTCACTGCCTTCAGGCTCTTGCTCCAGTAATCCTATCTCCGCATCGGCTCGAAAACGTGCCTCTGCCTCTTCAAGCGCGACTCGACTCGCCCGCGGGATGATCGCCCATTTGCCACAATGCGGGCACCGGTCTAGTTTTCCAACCAATAGATTTGGCGATAGAAAACGTCTAGGATAAGGAAAACCACAACGCCGACAGATCGCTCCCCCGGCAGAGCCATAATTTCCAAGCTTGAAACCGCCAGAGCGGCGGCCCATGAGTGTAAGAAGGAGGGTTCCAAGAACCGTGAGCACAACGATCCCAACGATCAGCGGGATGGCGATGTTGGCCGCCTGTTGCCAGCTCTCCTCCGCGCTGATGAACTCCAACCTTATCTCTTCCGCAAATACATCTGAACCGCTTGCCGTCGTCCCAACAGCTGACAACGTGTGTGCGCCCAATGCATAATCACTTGTATTGAAGGTATATTTGAAAGGAGATTCTGAGACTTCCGCAAAAAAATTCCCATCGAGCAGGTACTTAACCCGCTCCAGATCCTGCGGTCCATCGGCAGAGATCGTGAACCGCCCCTGAATTCGTCCACCAGCACGGTACCCGAAGTCGCGCCGCAAATGTACATTCAAACGATCGTCAACATCCTGGGCATATGCGGGAATACTTAACACAGAAGCCAACAGGACGAATAAGAGTATTTTCGCCTTACTCATCTTCACTCCTCACTTCCAGCGCGTTAGGATTGCCTCGCGTTGAAAGAGTTGCGTCGCGAAAGCCATCAAACCAACATCGAGCACGGTGACTCCAATTGCCATCCATAGGATCATTGTTTCGTTGACAAAGATCAATCCGGTGATCTGGGCGAAGAAAAGACCCAGAAGCGGAAGGATGACCAGCATAGATATCTGCTCAGCCACGCGGGGATCATTTGCTCGAGAGGATACCATGATGGCGATACTCACAGCCGCAACAGCTAACAAAGGCCCCACCACTACGATCGCAAACAACCAGATTGGGTCCGTAACCTTCTGGAATAACGCAGACCCCTCAGTGAGGATAGCCACGCCCAGCGAAAATATTGAGAACGACAGCCATGTTGCACCGATAGCAGGCAGAGCTGCAGCCACCGCCTTGCCGGCGAGAAGTTCTAGAGTCGTCACTGGTGTCGCCAGTACCGGCTCCAGCGTTCTTGTTGTTTTCTCACCCACAATACTGTAGGAGGCGAAGGTCGCCGGTATTGCGAGCGGCATCAACATAAACAACAGCATAAACTGACTCACGAGAAAGTATTGTCCGCAGGTTTCACCATCTAACCCCTCACACAAGTCCGCAAAACTGGCGGGCATATCCGCTGTCGAAAACCCGGCCATCTCTTCGGAAGAACCCATGGTGTAGAGGATAATTAACGGCAGGGCGGTCATAATGAGCGGCATGAAAACCACCGTAAAGAGGACAAAGCGATTCTTGAATACTTCTGCCCACTCTTTGAGCGCGATCACCCAGACTTTCCTCATAATCCACCTCTCAAATAAAAACCCGTCTATTTTATGGGCATTACACATCCTTGGCCCCATTACACCCTAATTGCGGGGTGTAGTTATGTAAAGTAACACCCGGACGATATCCTCACCTCTAAACCATGGACAATGGGGCAATTACCTTACCAGGCGTAAATAGACATCTTCCAAAGACCGGCGCAACTCGCCGACAAATTGAATATCCGCGCCGGCATCCACCAACACACGAATCAATTGCGGGTTATTCCTCTCCGGGTCGTCTAACGCGATGACCAACTTGTTATCCTTTGTCTCAACGGAGCGCACGAAGGGCTGCTCGCTTACCGCTTTTTCATATGCAGGAGCGGCCGCACTCAAGTGAAATACGACCACGCGATCATAAAGCTTCTCCCGCAGCGCTGCGGGTGTGTCTAGCGCCAGCAAGCGGGTATTAACCACGGCTATGCGGTCACATAGCCTATCCGCCTCATCGAGGTTATGTGTACACAGGAAGATTGTTCGTCCCTTGCCCTTTAGCTCGCCGATAAATTCCCGCACCAGACGCGCCATCTCCGGGTCGAGCCCTGCTGTCGGCTCATCAAGGAAGAGCACTTTGGGTTCATGCAACATCGCCCGGGCGATGGCTAATTTCTGCCGCATTCCCTTTGAGAATGTCGCCGCCACATCCGCGCGCCGATCCCACAACCCCAACAAGCGTAGATAGCGCTCCACCTGTCCGGCCACGTCCTCCACACCATACAATTCCGCGAAGAAGCCCAAGTTCCTCTCCGCGCTCAGGCGAGCGTACAGCCCTGGCGACTCGGTTAGTATCCCTACGTTGCGCCTGATCTCATTATCCTCTCGTCCTACTTCATACCCGGCGACATTGGCCTTCCCCGAAGTCGGCGCAATCAACGCGCCCAGCATACGGATCGTCGTCGTCTTCCCCGCTCCGTTTGGCCCCAAGAAACCAAAGATCTCACCCGGGCTGACGTCCATATCCAGACCGTCGACTGCCAGCACATCACCAAAGCGTTTGGTTAACCCCTTCACAACAATCATTCAAATTCTCCTCGAATCGGATAGCCTCCCGGCTCACAACTACCCATCTGGTCATAAGTAGCGGCTATCCTCCAGACTATCGTCTGAAATTTCCTCATCTTTAATCAGTCGCCTCCCTAAGTGAGGCTGCGCCGTATCCGGTATTCGCATCCCGATTTCTTCTCCCGGCGCATCTCTCCTTTTCATTGCCCAAAGAATTAGCAAAGCAATCCCCGCACCAACGATGACGGTTCCCTCGGCCGCGTAGACGCCCCATCGATCCATGACGATTAGCGTCGCTGTGTTGAACAGCGTATGCCACGCCACGGCTCCCGCCAACCAACCCCATCCACCACGCCGAACACTTTGGAGAACCAGCGCACTTGCGCTCAAGTGAAAACATATCGCGCCCACTCGCTCGACGGCACCCAGCAAAGCCTGATACCAGGGTATGCTCCAATAGAGTGCCATCTGGGCCGCGGCGGCCTCCACCTTCTCCGGGGGCAGAGTCTCCGCGAGATCCATCCCGCGCAAGGCTACGGCTTGAAAGAAACCGTACAAAACCAGCCCTCCCAGGATAATCGCCTCACTGCCGCCATGACCAGCACCAAACATTATCGCGCTGGGCAATCTCCGAGCCTCGTATGCCCAACGTCGCATGACGACAAAGCGCGCCACCTCTTCGAATACACCTGCGGAAAGACCGTATAGCAGCGCGGCCGCCATAAACGCCAACCCGCCAGCCGCGAACATCCCCCGCTCTGTCACAAAGGGCGCCAGGACCAGATTATTAAAGGGGATATGTAAAAACTGCGAAGCGACGAAAGTCGCCGCCCCCGCGCCGAACAGACTCCAACTGAGTCGACCTCGCCTCGCCAAGACGACCCCCAGAGCCAGGGGGACGGCAATCATCAGCAAACCATTTAGTAAATGCGCCGCAGCGAGCATAGCAGATCACTCCAGGAGACCGGTCATGCGGGCAAGTCTTGACTAGATGACACAACGAAATTCGTAGGGCACGGTCCAAACCACACACTCAACGCCGCGACCGAGAATCCCCTTACCTCTCTGCCGCAACGCCGTTATTCTACCTTGATTTTCTATAACCCTTAGACATGTCATGCTGAGCGACTGCAGGGAGCGAAGAATCTCGTCCAAACTTATAAGATCACTATGGCCGGGCGAGATACTTCGTCCCTCCATCCCCCAGACCTGTCCCGCGAAGTCTCACTCAGTTTGTGGGGCGAAACTCCCGACCGAGGGGACGACAATGCCGCGATGGTCCGGGGCGGTTACGGTTTTACTATGAAGCGGGGATACCCGTCCTGTCAGCAATAAAAACTGGGCCGAACAAACAAATTCAGCCCCCATCCCGACAACCGGGTCCGGCGAAATGTTTCACGTGAAACCTGATGCCTATGTTTCACGTGAAACACCCTTACTTCTCGTTTATCCCCAGTCGGAAAACCAGCTCCCGCTGCGCCGTGTTCCCTTGCGCGATTCTCGAAGGTCCCGATGCAATATTACCCATATGCGAGCTGAATTATTTTGAGGTGCGGTAGCTAAAAACGCCCAGCCCTCTTCCGCGGCTTCGTTGAGCAATACTTCCAGTTCTTCGGGCTTTGCACTTATCATCGAGCCCCCGATCACTTCAACTCGATATTCCCAATTCGGCGACACTTACCCACCCCCCTGTTCGATGTGTTCGTCTACAGATCCGGTTACTGCCGCTAACGAGGTCATGCCTGCCACGGCTCCTAGGTTCATGGTGTCTACGGCGCTGGAGGGCACGATCACGAGCGCTCCCTTCTCTTTTAGCCCTTCAAAGAGCATATTCATCGCCCGCAAGTGCAGCGCGGTCGGGTTATTGAGATACGCTTGAGAGGCGTCAGCGAAGGATTGCGCGATCTGTTTTTCAGATTCGCCCAAAATCACTCGCGCCTGACGCTCGCGTTCCGCCTGCGCCTGCCTGCTCATTGCATCCTCTAATTCTTGTGGGATCACAACATCGCGGATCTCGACGGACTGCACCGTCACCCCCCAGGGCGTCGTCCGCTCATCGATAATTTTCTGCAGGTCGCGGTCCATGCGCGCTCTTCCGATCAGGATGTCGGCCAAATCCATCTGCCCGATCACCTCCCGCAGAGCAGTCTGCGCGGCCCAGGCGATTGCCACTCGATAGTTCTCCACCTCCAACGCAGCTTTTTCAGCATCCCAGACCAACCAAAAGAGAACCGCGTCAACGTCAACAGGAACAGTATCCTTCGTGAGCGTCTTCTCCGCGCTAAATGCAGTCACCATCACGCGGTGATCGATCCAAACCGGAATCCGATCTATAACTGGCACGATCCAGAAGATTCCCGGACCTCGCAGGCCCGTGAAGCGGCCGAAGCGCAGCACCACTGCCTTATCCCATTGGTCGGCCACCTTAAGCGCCAGGAGAACGTACGTGGCGATCAAGGCGCTCGTCCCTGCCGTCACCCAAACCCAAATATCTCGTGCGTCGTATTTCACCAACAAAAACACCGCTAACCCCGCGAGCAGAATCAGAACAAGGAAGACCAAGAGCGCCACGCCGGGGATGCGCGTTCGTGTCTCCTTGTCTAGTAAGCGCCTGTCTTCGAGCTCTGTGAAAGAACGTCTTTTACCCATTTTCATTCATCCTTTTCATCTTTGACCCATAAGATTAGATTAATCCACGGCCATCGGCGGCTCGCCAGTTTCTCGCCAGCTTGCTATCAGCTCATCCAATAACATCGAGACTTCCTCCGGTTTGAATCCCACTTGATGAGCATGCTCCAGGAATGATTTCGTCATCCCCTCCAGCGCGGCGCTGCGGATCCGCGATGCTCTTTCCGGCGGCATGGGCTCCAATACATAGGTCCCGCGACCCTGCTGTGTGGAGATCACGCCTTCCTCATCGAGTATGCGATAGGCGCGAGCGATCGTATTGAAATTGACTCTCAATTCCGCCGCCATCTGCCGCACGGTTGGCAACTGATCGCCTGGCTCTAGCACACCGGATGCAACCAGGTGCTTAATTCGATCTACCATTTGTGTATAAATCGGGATATGACTTCGGAAATCCAATTCTGTAAACATTTACTTATTGTCCCAATTGTCTCATTGTCTCTTTGTATTATTGTACTAATTGTACATCGCCCGCGTATGCGTGTCAAGGATCAAATACCAGGGTTCTGCTTCGGGGATTGTCTATCGTGGTAGAATCGAATTAAGGTTGCTTGACCCTTGCACGGAGACAGTTATGGAAAAGAAAGCAGGTACCTTCACCGTTAAGAAAGGCTTGGCCCAGATGCTTAAGGGCGGCGTGATCATGGACGTGGTCACGGCTGAACATGCCCGCATCGCCGAGCAGGCCGGCGCCGTTGCAGTTATGGCGCTTGAGCGCGTCCCTGCTGACATACGCGCCCACGGAGGCGTTGCTCGTATGAGCGACCCGGCGCTAATTCAGGAGATCATGGATGCTGTCACAATCCCTGTGATGGCAAAGTGCCGGATCGGTCATTTCGTCGAGGCCCAGATCATCGAAGCTCTCGGAGTTGACTTCATCGACGAGTCAGAGGTTTTAACGCCGGCTGACGAAGCTCACCACATCAATAAACACGTTTTCAAGATCCCCTTCGTATGCGGCTGCCGCAATCTTGGCGAAGCCTTACGCCGCATTGGTGAAGGGGCTGCGATGATCCGCACAAAAGGCGAAGCCGGAACGGGTGACGTCGTCGAGGCGGTCCGGCACGCGCGTTCTGTTTTGGGCGCGATCCGTCGCCTCAAGAACATGCCTGACGATGAGTTGATGACTTTTGCTAAAGAGATCGGCGCCCCCTTCGAGGTGGTCAAGGAAACCAAGGATTTGGGCCATCTACCTGTTGTCAATTTCGCCGCTGGAGGCCTCGCGACTCCAGCCGACGCTGCACTCATGATGCAGCTTGGCGTGGACGGCGTTTTTGTCGGCTCGGGCATTTTCAAGTCGGGCGATCCTCCTCTGCGGGCCAAGGCAATCGTGGAGGCTGTTGCGCACTACGACGATCCAAATATCCTGGCCGAGATCAGCAAAGGCCTGGGCGAGCCGATGGTCGGTATAGAAGTGAGCGTACTTCCCGAGTCAGAACGACTGGCCGAGAGGGGCTGGTAGACCTCTCTGGGAGGGCGGCGATTTTTCACTCCGCAGACGATAGAACCCGGATGCGAAGGCATGACCGGGAAATTAAAGACCAGTCTGAGATAAAAGCGCTTCTGCGCGATTCTCAATTCGGTTTTATCGCTACCGCTTTTGAGAATCAACCTTTCATTCACGCAAACCTCTTCTGGTACGATGAGAAGAACCAGCGTATCTATTTCCACACAGCCCTCGAGGGTCGCGCGCGCAGCAACATCGAAACCAACCCCAAGATATGCTTCAGTGTAGCAACCATGGGTCGACTCCTTCCTGCCGAGACAGCGATTGAATTCAGCACCGAGTATGCTAGCGTGACGGTGTTCGGTAACGCACGCATTGCAGATGATTCCTCAGAACAACAGTACGGTCTGCAGGGTTTGCTCGATAAATATTTCCCTCAGTTAAAACCGAGCGAGGATTACTCCCCTATCACAGATGCAGAATTGCAGCGAACCTCCGTTTTCGCAATGGAGATCGAAACCTGGAGCGGGAAACATAAGGTGGCGGAATCATGAAGGTAGGCGTTTTAGCGCTGCAGGGAGATTTCGCAGAGCACCTTGCCATTTTACGCAGACTCGGAGCGGAAGGTGTTGAGGTTCGCCTGCCTTCCCACCTGGATGACATTGAAGCCTTGATCATTCCAGGAGGCGAATCGACGACGATCGGGAAACTAGCCTACGCGTTCGACCTGCTGGACCCGCTGCGAGTCTTCGGCCAGATGCGCCCGATCTGGGGCACATGCGCCGGCGCAATTTTCCTCTCGAGAGACACCCTGGAAGGTCAGCATCTATTAGGATTGATGGATATCACAGTCGAGCGCAACGCCTTCGGCCGCCAGGCTGATAGCTTCGAGTCTGAAATCCCCGTGCCTGTCCTGGAGAATCCCGAGACACCGTTCCCGGCGATATTCATCCGCGCTCCCCTGATTGCCAGTGTCGGACCCGAGGTCGATATTCTCGCCCGCTTGCTCAATAACGACGATAGTGGCATTATCGTTGCCGCGAAGCAGGGACATTTCCTTGCCACAAGCTTTCATCCGGAATTAACCGGGGACGATCGCTTTCACCGCTATTTCCTGTCCCTTATGAAACGTGATCTATGACGATTCGCCTGTATGATTGGCGCGACCTAATACTCTTGCACCGAATCCGCAATCGCGGGATCTGCCTTGACTCCAGGCTCACATACACGCGTGGTGCACCTGCGCCGAGGCACACGCCCTTGGACACGCTTATTCCCGGCCGCAAAGTTTGCACCCTGGTGTCCCGAGCCGACAGTTCTAGTGAATTATCGGCAGCAGGCCAGTTTCTAATTCGCAATAATCAACTTCCTGCACGCCTGGTCTTTATCAGTCCGCGCGAGATTCTCTCTAGGACCGAAGGTGTATGCCTGCTTGAAGCAATGGCTCATATGGCGGGAGAGCGGGGCGCACTCGCTTTAATCGCCGAGATCGATGAGCGCGATCCCGCTTTCGATGGTTTGCACACGGCAGGTTTCGGTATCTATTCCCGCCAACGGATCATGCGACTTGAGAGCGTTGTCGAAGGTAAGGCAGCCCCACACGAGAAGATCTGGCGCCCTGCCATAGACCGCGACTACATAGCGATTCAAAGCCTATACACCAACCTCGTCCCAGCCCTTGTCCAGCAAGTGGAGCCTCCTCCATCCCGTTATGGACGAGGCCTTGTATACTGGTCACAAGGTGAGCTGCTCGGTTTTTTGGATGTTGAGCAAGGGCCGCAAGGTATCTGGGCGCAGCCCTATTTCCACCCCGCGGCCGAATTGAGCGATGATCTTTTATCGGGAATCATGCTCAGCTTGTCGCCCAACCAGAAACGCCCGCTTTTTATCTGCGTTCGTTCGTATCAGGGAGGACTCAGTCAATCACTCAACCGACTCGGTTTCGAGACATGCAGCAACCAGGCGGTAATGGTTAAGCGCCTCGCCGCCCCAATCCGCCGTCAAGTCCGAGCAGAGATTCCGGCGCTCGACGGGACACAGCCCGAGCCATCGGCGCCTTTTGCCAACGTCGTTCACCGCCCACCCACATCGAAACACACACACAGCCTATGACCCAGAAACGCATTACCGATAACTTAACCGACCTCCTCAGTGTCCTACCGCCCGAAATCACCAGTGCGCTTGAGAAGATCAATCGTCCCGATGACCTGCTGGAGATCATCCTCGATCTGGGCCGCACTCCCACTGCAAGGTTTACAGACGGCGAGGTTGAACTCAGCGAACGAGAGATATCTCCGACGGAGATTGATTATGTCGTGTCCCGAATCGGCGACTATGATGCCGACAATCGCGCCGGCATCGAGCGCACCCTGCACCGTATCTCGGCCATACGCAACCGGCACCGGGAAATCATCGGCCTCACCTGCCGTGTAGGCAGGGCTGTTTACGGAACGATCGACATTATCCAGGATTTCATCACGAGCGGCACCAGCGTCCTTCTCCTGGGCCGCCCCGCTGTCGGCAAAACGACGATGCTGCGTGAGGCGGCGCGCATCCTGGCGGAGGAGAAACGAGTCGTCATAGTAGATACATCCAACGAGATCGCCGGAGACGGCGATGTGCCACACCCAGCTATTGGCCGTGCCCGTCGCATGCAGGTGCGAGAACCTACTCTTCAGCATGAGGTCATGATCGAGGCCGTGGAGAATCACAACCCAGAGGTGATTGTTATCGACGAGATCGGGCGCGAGCTTGAGGCAATCGCGGCGCGCACGATCGCTGAGCGTGGCGTCCAACTTATCGGGACCGCCCACGGAAACACGCTCGAAAACTTGTTGCTCAACCCAACTCTCTCAGACCTAATCGGCGGCATAGAGTCAGTGACCCTTTCAGATGAAGAGGCTCGTCGCCGTGGCACACAAAAGACAGTGCTTGAGCGCCGTGCAGCGCCGACCTTTAACGTGCTGGTCGAGATTCTTGATCGCGAACGATTGGCAGTCCATCACGATGTCTCTGCTGCCGTCGATGCCATGCTGCGAGGTCGACCACTGCATCCTGAATTACGCTACCGCGATAAAGACGGGGAGATACAAATCGAAATACCCAGACCGGCAGCATCCGCCCGCCGCGCCCCGCAATCCGGTTATCGGCGGCAGACCGCTCTTCCCACCGCTCCGCAGAACAACTCTGACGGACTGCCCTATTCGCCTACAGCGCCCCACATGCCCGGAAAACCCCTGGCTCCAATCCGCATCTTTCCCTTCGGCGTCGCACGCAACCGCTTACGCCAGGCATCCAAACGCCTGGGCGTACCCTCGGTTCTTGCAGATTCTCTTGGTGATGCAGAAGTGCTCGTTACCCTGAAATCCAATTTCCGTAAGCGCCCGCGAGTGATCAAAGACGCAGAAAACCGGCGGATGCCGATTTATGTTCTGCGCTCCAATACCGTCAATCAGATGGAAGGCTTCCTGATTGACCTTTACAATTTGCGCTCATCGAGCTTCGACGATCCATCCATGGACAAGTCACTTGAGGAGGCGAATAACGCAATACAGAGGGTGCTCGATGGCACTCGCTCGATCGATCTCTCGCCCACCTCATCCTACATCCGCCGGCTACAGCATCAGATGGCTCGCCAGGCAAACCTGGTTTCACATTCCTATGGAAAGGAACCCCATAGACGCGTGAGGATTTTTCGCAATTGAATCTGTTTATCACCTTGGAAGGACCGGAAGGAGGGGGGAAAACATCGCAGGCACAATGCCTGGCGGAGTACCTGCGCGCCGAGAAACTCGAGGTTCTGCTCACCCGTGAACCAGGCGGTTCTCCAATCGGAAATCAAATCCGGCAGGTGATTATGCAGCTCGAGAATACCGCTATGGATGCACACACCGAGTTCCTGCTTTTCTCCGCTTCACGCGCGCAGCACATAGCTGAGGTTATTCGCCCCAGCCTGGAAGACGGCGTGACCGTCATCTCCGACCGTTTCTTTGATTCTTCGCTGGCATATCAGGGATATGGACAGCGCTTGCCGTTGGAAACGCTAAAGGCGATCACCAACTTCGCGACCGGTGGCCTCACACCTGATCTCACACTGTTGCTCGATCTTCCCGTTGAAGAAGGATTGCACCGCCGTGAGGCTGACGGAAACTGGAACCGCATGGACGCGTACGACATAGACTTCCACCGCCGCGTACGTCGCGGTTATCTCAATCTGGCAGCCGAAGCTCCGGAACGCTGGGTTATCCTCAGCGCCGAGCAATCCTTTGATGCGCTACAAGATGAAATACGGCACGCGGTGATGGCCCGCTTAAAGCCTGAACCAACGGATACGGATAAATAGGCAGGAAACCCTCTTCACGTGCTCATGCCCACACTTCAGATGATTGCCAGGCGGGAATCTCCCGCGGCGAAGCGCCCTTACGATAAAAGAAGCAACTTCAAAGAAGGAATTTGAGATTGGTTACTTTGCTTTGCTTCGGCGATTCAAACACTTGGGGGTTTAACCCGGCTACCTGGGAACGTTATCCGCTGGACATTCGCTGGCCTGGCGTTCTACGAAACGACCTGGGTGAGGGCTATAAGATAATTGAAGATGGCTTAAACGGAAGAACTGCTGTCAGTGGCAACCCGTTCGATGGTTTCAATACCGGCAAAACCGATCTCGTCTCCACGCTCGCAAACCACGGCCCTTTGGACCTCGTCATCCTGATGTTGGGCACGAATGATTTATTAATGAGATCCTCTATTTCTCCGGACAATGTCGGCAAAGGGATCGATGTCTTATTGGACATTATCCGCCACAGCGGAGCAGGTCCTGGAGGGGGCGCTCCCGCCGTTCTTCTCCTTGCTCCCCCGCCCATCGGATCCCTTGCTGGTGAGACAGAGGCCCTCGAAAGTGTGGTGGCCCAATCGCACTTATTTGCCGAGCGGTATGCGTCGATCGCGGCGGATTTCGGTTGTGCGTTTCTAAATACCGGTGAGATTGTCCGCTCCAGCGAAATTGACGGTTCTCACCTTGATGCTCCTGAACACAAGAAGCTCGGGTTGGCCGTCGCAAAACGAGTGCGGGTGATATTCGCTGGAGATGGATGAAACGTAGAGAATAGAGGGGGCGTAGATGGGGTATTCTGCGGCGGTCGATACTACCGCCTACAGGCTATCGTTCATCCCCAGATCGGGGATGTTCTTCTCAATCTCGTCTGGGCTTTCTCCAGACTCGAGCCGGTCGATAACCTCGTCAAATTCAGGTGGCATTTCCTCGCCTAGTTCGCTGCCCATCTTGCGCATCATCTTGGCCATCGAACGGGGATCGGACTCGTCTAGGTCTCCCCATGCACGTGGATCTGCCAGGGATTCGATCCGGGATTCTTCCGAGCGTGCGACTCGTATTCTGTTAATAATGCGCTCTAAATTTTCGCTGCTGCAATACTGGCAGACCACGGTGGTTACACCGTAATCCTCATAAGCCTGATAAATCGAGTTGCGTTTCCCACAGTCATGGCACCTATAATCATACGTCGGCATTTTACCCTCCTGTAAATAGATTATACTGACCGCGTTGGGAGGTATCAATACATGTACCGTGAGTTCATCAAGAAACAACAGCGGCCCCTACTCATCGTAATATCTGGACCCTCTGGTGTTGGGAAGGACACTGTTCTTCAGCGCATGAAGGAACTCCAGCTCCCTTTCCACTTCGTGGTCACAGCAACCTCGCGGCCGAAGCGGGAAGGGGAAATTGAGGGAGTCGATTACTTCTTCGTCAGCCCCGATGAGTTCCTCGCCATGATCGAACGGGATGAGCTGTTGGAACACGCTCTTGTTTATGATGAGTATAAAGGAATCCCCAGGCAGCAAGTGCGGGACGCATTCGCCAGCGGTCGGGATGTCGTCATGCGAATCGACGTACAGGGCGCTGAAACTATCCGCCAACTTTACCCCGAGGCGTTGTTGATCTTCCTTTCGACGCAAAATGAGGGGGAACTCATCGCCCGCCTGAAGGCGCGCCGGACGGAACCCGAGGAGAAGCTCCGGTTGCGGATCAATACCGCGCGCGAGGAATTACACAAGGTAGGACTCTTCGACTACTACATTGTAAACGCCGACGGACAACTCGATGCAACGGTAGATGCGATCGTAGCGATCATCGATTCCGAACATCGGCGCACGAATCCGAGACAGGTACACCTATGACGCAAGGAATCCCGACAGAAGATCACTCAGTGTCTGCACCTCCCGCAAGGTCTAGCGCACAACCCACAAAATCGCGCCCTGGTTTCAAACAATTTCCGGGCACGTACAGTTTAATCGCTATCACGCTGTTCGTTTTTCTGTGGCAGTTCCTTTCATTCGAGTTTTTTCAATTCGATTGGTTGTTAGAGTTGGGGGCAAAATCCCGTCCCGAAATCCTGGCGGGCGAAATCTGGCGTTTCATTACTCCGATGTTCCTTCACCTCTCTATTCCCCACGTCTTAATCAATATGTACTCACTCTACGCAATCGGCCCAGCCGTGGAACGCTTCTTCGGCACGACTCGTTTTGTTGCTGTTTACTTTCTTTGCGGGATCGCGGGGGTGATTCTAAGCTTGGCTCTCAGCCCATACCCCTCGGCCGGCGCTTCCGGGGCAATCTTCGGTCTACTGGGGTCGTTGGGGGCTTTCTTATACCTTCACCGCGATCTGTTTGGTCGTTTTGGCCGTCTACAATTACGCCAGATCGTACTTGTGGCGCTATTGAACTTGGGTTTCGGTATTATTGCGTCTGGAATTGACAATTGGGGTCACTTGGGCGGCTTGCTGGCTGGCGTTGCCCTCACCTTGTCCCTTGGACCGCGCTATGAGGCTGTCTGGGCCTCGGTAGACGATGGCCGACTGGTAGATCGGCAACCATGGGGTGCCGTCCGGGTGCTTTTTTTCGCGGCCTCCGGATTACTCTCCGCACTTGCTATGGTGGTGTTGTTTTTCCTGGCCGGCGCGTAACTGCCCTCTCATAGAACAATCACCTTGAAGAGGGTAGACTACCAAGAACCTGGTCGCATCTCCAAAGGAGATCCATTTCTGAGTGCCTTTATAATCTGCTCGTGTCAGTTTACGCAACACGGAGGATTCTCCAAGAATGATGAGCCCTAAACATAACGTTGATTTATTTGATATCACCTTCCTCGGAGCCGGTCCTACGGGACTCTTTGGGGCTTTCTACGCCGGTTTGCGCGAGATGAAGGTCAAGATCATTGATGCTCTACCCCAACCCGGCGGTCAGTTGATCGCGCTCTACCCTGAAAAGATGATATACGACGCCCCAGGTTTTCCGGCGATTCTGGCGAAGGAGCTCGCCGCGTGCCTGACCGAACAAGCTTCTCAGTGGGAGCCGTTTATGGCGCTTGGTGAACGAGCTATAAATCTCACGCGCGCACCTCTCCCTGGAGATGATGATGGGCAGGAGTGCTGGATCCTCGAGACGGACAAGGACGTCCATTACTCTCGCGCTGTTGTGATCGCGGCAGGTATTGGCGCTTTCCGTCCGACCAAACTTAATAACGAGAGCATCGCGCTCTTTGAAGGTAATGGGGTGGAATATTGGGTCAAGGACGTCAACGACTATGCCGGAATGCGCGTACTCATCGTGGGAGGCGGCGACAGCGCCGTGGACTGGTCTTTAGCGCTTGAGCCAATCGCCGAGCATGTTACCTTGATTCATCGACGCGAGGGTTTTCGTGCACACGATACTTCCGTGAACGCTTTAATGGAATCGTCCGTTGATACGCGAATCTTCTATGAACTGCGCGAGTTCCAGGGCGACGAGAGCCTTAAGCGCGCTGTGCTTTTCGACAATCGTACAGATGACGAAACAACTATCGATGTCGATGCCGGCATCCTGGCCCTCGGATTCAAAGCCGACCTCGGACCTATTCGCGAGTGGGGGCTGGAGACAATTGGCCGCCGCTATATTAAAGTTAACAGCAAAATGGAAACCAATCTCCCGGGAGTATACGCTGCTGGCGACGTCGCTCTACAAGAGGAACTCGACCCGCTCAACTTGATTGTCGTCGGTTACGGCCAGGTCACCGTGGCGGTTAACTATGCCTACGCTGCGATCAAACCTGGAGAAAAAGTGTTCCCCGGTCACTCCAGCGAGAGAATGCCTGAGTAATACAAACTCTATACTATCCGAGTGAAAACATCGTTCGACCCCCCGGTTTATCCCCCATTTCCCCACCGGCCTGAGCCATCTTTGAAGCCTTAAACCGAAACCGGCCTTGCAGGAAGGCCGATCCTTACCCTAGGATGATTACACTTCTGTGGATGGGGGAATCAATGGGGCGAATCATTCCCTGGGTTGGACATTTCTTCCACGGGGGCAGGCGCCCTTTCTTCGGTCTTTAATTTCTTTGTCCAGGGCATATAAAGAATCACACCGAGCATACTGAGCAACACACCTATTACCAGTCCAATCACCTGAATATGTCCAAAGTAGATAACGGGCATGCGGTGGGCACCCACACCGATGAAGTCGGCCAGCGATCCTACCGCAGCTACGACGTAGCCCGTCGCTATTAGCCTTATTCCTATGTCGGCTCGCAAAGAGTTGGCTTTGCCGTTGCGTATCACCCGCACCGTTGAATAAGCCGCTAAGAGCAGAATCGCCAACCCCGTCAGCCAGACACCGATCTGAACAAAACCGACTGTAACGCTGCGGTTCATGCCGATTAAATCGGGTTGTACACCGACCATAAAGATCAGTAGGCCGATTAACATTACAGTCATCCAGAGTCGTGCAAGGCGTGCTTGCATTCGAGTGAGTGCGGGCATAAGAATTAATTCTCCGGTAATGCTCGTTGCAAAAATCGCAGCCAGTTTCTCCCAAGTATTCCTTCGATATCTTGTTGATGGTAGCCGTGTGCGTCAAGCGACTCGCCAATTAACCGCAAGTCAGCCACGCTGTCAAGTCCTTTAGGGACTTTGTCCAAGCCAAAACCTCCATCAAAATCGCTCCCTAAGCCAACGTGCGCAGCGTCTCCCAGCATCTGGCAAATATAATCGATCCCTGCCGCAACGTCTGATAGTGTTACAGCATCTCTACCGTGCGAAGGTTCCCACCCATTTTTCAAGAAGCGATTCCCAAGCACCAATCCAATTACACCTTCCCGTTCAGCGGTTAGTCGTATAACGAGGTCTGTGATGTGCCGTTCGGGTTTCTCCGCATTGGGCACCTGGGCGAGTGGACTTGTATGTGAAACTAGAATCGACCCCCGGAAAAGGTCCAGCGCTTCTACAGCCCCCTCCTCAGCCAGATGCGCTAGATCCAAGATCATACCAACATCTGCCATGGCGTCCAGGAGTACGCGGCCGAGATCCATTAAAGGACCCGGTTCTCCTGTCCCCCCAGCGTATTGAGTAGCGGCCCAGGCAGGACCCAGGATCCGTACGCCCCCATCGAACCATTCTTGCAGCTCTTCCGGCGACCGCACACCATCCGCACCCTCCATGAGCAATACCATTCCTACGCTTTGCTCTTCCTCCTCGGCCTTCTGCCATGTTGACTCTGTGATTCCAAGGTCGTGTTTATCGAGGATAAGATGGAACTTCTCGGCATGTTCATCTACCAATCGATGATAGTATGCCAGATCGGAGCGATAGAGCGAGTGCGCCTCCTCGGCATCAGCGTAACATCTAACGTCCCAGGGTCCTTTCTTCCATCTAAGTGGCGTGGAGAAGAGCGTTGCGAATACCACCGCCACACCACCCCGAACCCACTCCGGCCAACCAAGCAGCGTGTCGCCGTTCCACTCCGGTATGGAGGTCCCGTCTTCCATCGCCCGCGTCTCAAGAGCGGACCGTGTGTAATCACGATCGAAAGTGAGCGCGTTCCACGCCAGATCTTCGTGGCCATCTACGATGATCACATACGCCCCCACTCATCAACGAGGACACGCCAGAAATCATCGTCATCGCCGGGGTGAAACGACCAATATGGCGTGATCCTGTCCACAAGCCCCTCATAGCGCTTTTTAATCGCACTCGCCAGCGCATCGGGTTTCTCAACCACAGCGAAGGTCGCCAACATTTCATCATCCACCAGATCTGACATCGCATCCCACTCTCCCTGTCGAGCCAGAGAGGAAAGTTCTTCGGCGGCGTCATCCCAACCATGGAGCGACATTACGCGGCGGTAGGAAGGTGTGGACGCGTAAAATGCAATTTGCGAGCGTACAAACATTTCCTGCTGAGCGCTCGTCACGACAAATGTGGATGTTGAAAGCTGGATTTTGTCTTCATCTCGTCCCGCTCGCCTGGCACCCTCCGCGATCGCGGGCTGGACAACCTCGCGCAGATAACGTTCCGTGTGCAGTGGGTGGATATGGAAACCATCGCCCACTTCGCCGGTCAATCGACACAGGCCGGGGTTCACCCCCGCCAAATAGATCGGTATTTCAGGATGCTCAATCGGTCCAGGGTTAAAGAAGGGTGTCATCAATGTGAGTTTGTAATATTCACCGCGATAGTTCAGGCGTTCATCCCCCTGCCATGCAGACCAAAAAGCGCGCACGGCCAGAACGAACTCGCGCAGCTTGCCTGCGGGTGACTCTGGCCAGGGCATTCCGAAGCGCCGCTCGATATGCGGTTTGACTTGTGTCCCTAAACCCAGGATAAATCTTCCTTGCGAAGCAGCGGCCAAATCCCATGCTATATGCGCAACATTTGCCGGGCTGCGAGCGAACGCGATCGCCACTGCCGTACCAAATCGCATCTCGCTCGTGTGCTCTGCCACCAGAGCCAGGGGGAGAAATGGATCATGCTGCGTCTCTGGTGACCAGAGACCATCAAAGCGCATTCCCTCCACCGCTGTGGCAATCGCCGGCACATCCTTAAGTGGTACCGGGGGAAGCGACACATCTAAATACATCTTTCGATTCCTCTCATGATCCCGCAACGATTGAGATTGTTATCTAGGAACTGTAGATTGATAATATAAAACCGGCTGATAAAAACACCGCGAAAACTCGCTTATTTTTCCGACCGCAACATTAAATATCATCAAACGAGGCGATGACGACACGCCAGTCATCTGGAATAGGGATGGATTTCCCCAGCTGGTAATCGTATGCGACCAATGTTGCTTGCCCAACAGCCAGTTCATCTCCTGTTTGAGAGTCCTGTATCGAGTATTGAGTCTCTATACTTTTCTCCCCGAGACGTACAGTGCGAACCCCTACTTTAATGTCGCTCTCTAATTGGATCGGGTTTATGTAGCGGCAGCTTTGCTCTG
>SOIH01000264.1 GCA_004376895.1 Anaerolineales bacterium
AACTTCCGCAAGAAAGCGATCATTCCCTGGTTTGAAGTCGTGCAATCGAACCTGTGATTGCCCCTCGGAATTCAAAGCGGAGCCCTCCTCTTGTGTCAAACAATATTAAGCCTACAACACAAGTCGTTTTGTGGTCAACTCCAACGCTGTGTAATCTAGCCCCAATATGACTTATGTCATATACAGTTCGGCAATTATGCTGTTATACTTTACTATCCTATCTTTTCGCTAGTTAGGGGGTATTTATGGCAGAGACGCAATGGATTGATATCTCGGTATCGTTACGCGATGCGATGGTACACTGGCCCGGTGATCCTCCAATTAGCATTAGACGTGTGCAAGGCATGGAGCAGGGAGATACTGCTAACCTTTCAATGGTTTCGATGGGGGCGCATTCAGGAACACATATAGATGCTCCAATCCACTTTATCCAACAGGGAGCCGGTGTTGATAAGATGCCTCTGGATGCTACCGTTGGTCGGGCACGCGTGATCGAGATTCGGGATTCAGAATCGATTAAACCAGAAGAGCTTCTGCGTCATCACATCAGGCGAGGCGAGCGTATTCTGTTTAAGACAAGGAATTCTTCGTATGTCTGGCGGAGTGATGAATTTGTCGAGGATTTTGTATTTATTTCAGACGAAGCTGCTAGCTTCCTTGCAGAGCGTTGCGTAAGAATTGTTGGTGTTGATTACCTTTCTGTGGGCAGTTTCAAGCGTGGAGGTAGTCATGTACACAAGATATTGCTCGGAGCAGACATCTGGATTATCGAAGGGCTTGACCTTTCGCGGGTGAGTCCCGGAAAGTACGAACTCATCTGCTTACCGCTAAAGCTTGAACAAGGAGATAGCGCACCTGCCAGAGCGATCTTAAGAAGAGTATAAACGGATAGAGCACTAAAAAACAGAGGCGATTATTTAAAACCGGAAGGAGGAAGACATGACTGACGTTAAAAGAGAGTTCGGTGTAATAGGCTTAGGCCGCATGGGAGCAAATCTTTCTCTCCAGGCCTTAGAGAAAGGCATGCGAGTTGTCGGTTTTGACATCAGAGGGGTTCCAGAAGAACTACGGAAGGCAGGGATGGTTGAGGTTAGTAGTCCTGAAGGTTTTCGTGAGAAATTATCGCCATCAAGGCCGATTTTTATCTATATTCCGGCAGGCCCAATCGTTGACCGTGTCATAGACGACCTCGTTCCACACTTAGAGAAAGGGGATATCATCATTGACGCTGGAAACTCCTACTGGGGCGACTCAATACGTCGCCACCACAAACTATCCGAGAAAGGTATCCACTTTGTTGACCTTGGGACAAGCGGCGGTGTAGAAGGGGCTCGCCGCGGTGCCTGCTTCATGGCAGGCGGGGAGAATGAGCCCATCGCACGGGTAGAACCGCTGCTTATTGAACTTGCAACTGAAGACGGTTATGTTCATGCTGGCCCGCCAGGCGCTGGACACTTCACCAAGCTCGTGCACAATGGAATCGAGTTTGGCATGCTCCAGGCTATTGGAGAGGGAATTGACCTTTTGGAGAATTATAGGGATAAACTTGACATTGCTGAGGTTCTTGGATGTTGGCGACACGGGTCGGTAATCCGTTCCTGGCTTATAGACCTTATGGAAGAAGCATATCGCGCTGAGGAAGGACTTGATAAGATACCAGCCTATGTTGAGGACACGGGTGAAGTGAACTGGCTCGTGAATGATGCCTTGCACATGGAGGTACCGATTCCAGTGATTTCACAGGCGGTAATGCAGCTTTTTACTTCGCGGGATGAAAAGAAGAACTGGGCTCGAGCGATAGCGATGATGAGACACGGATTTGGAGGAC
>SOIH01000193.1 GCA_004376895.1 Anaerolineales bacterium
GCTGCTACGCTGATTCGCACAGGTGTAATTGATATCTGTCTGACCGGCGCTTCGGAGGCGAGCATCACCAAGTTCGGCGTTGCCTCCTTCGACCGTTTAGGAGCACTTTCGAGACGAAACGAGGATTTTTCTCAAACCCCCGCACCGTTTGACGCGAACCGCGATGGCTTGGTGATCGGTGAGGGTGCGGCGGTGATCATCCTCGAAGACCTGGAGCACGCACGCAATCGAGGCGTGGAGATTCTCGCTGAGTTGGCAGGCTATGGTTCAACCACCGATGCATTTCATATCACGGCGCCATCCGAAACAGGCGCGGGAGGTGCTTCAGCGATTGAAAAAGCGCTTGCAACTGCTGCAGTCAACCCCGATGAGATTGATTACATCAATGCCCATGGGACGGGCACGAAGTTGAATGATATCTCGGAGACGAAGGCGATCAAGGCAGCGCTGGGAGAGGCTGCTTTTCAAGTGCCTATCTCTTCCACGAAATCTATGACGGGACACATGATGGGCGCGACCGGCGCCCTGGAAGCGATCATCTGCGTCATGGCGATTCAGGATGGGGTTCTGCCGCCAACGATCCATCTTAATGACCCCGATCCCGAATGTGATCTGGATTACATCCCTAACCATGCTCGCCAGGTTGAAGTTGAAGTCGCGCTGAGCAACGCCTTTGGTTTTGGTGGTCACAATGCGGTGCTGGCGTTTCGGAGATTCACGGGTTAAAATTGGATCGCATTTACCAATCGGTATGGATAGAACTGGTGGAACGCGGAGTACCCAGATCGACTGAGTTCTCGGCGTCCCCCAAGTTCATGGAGAGTGTCACAGTGAAACCGGATGAGTTCATCCGGCGAACGGGATTGACTTTCTCAAATCCCAGTTTGCTACGCCGCGCCCTGACGCATCGCTCCTATTTAAACGAACACCCCGAGGCATTGGAGGATAATGAGCGTCTGGAATACCTTGGTGACGCCGCCCTAGATTTCATCGCCGCGGTCTGGCTGTATAACCGCTTCCCGGAGATGGATGAGGGCGCGCTCACCCGGCTGCGCTCGGCACTGGTTCGTACGGAACAGTTAGCAGCCCTCGCCAGCGAGCTCGGGATGGGCGAGGTTATTTTCCTGGGGAAGGGTGAAAGCGCGACGGGTGGTCGCCAGCGACCTGCGCTGCTCTGCGCTTCGTTCGAAGCCTTAATCGGAGCACTCTACCTCGATGCCGGCATAGAGACCGTCATCCGTTTTATTGAACCGCGCTTTGAGCGCGCGGCCAAGGCGGTGCTCGAAGACGAGCGATTAATCGATGCGCGCAGTATCTTGCAGATGTGGTCACAGTCTGAGTTTGGAGAGATACCGAACTATCGGACAACTGGTACATTTGGACCGGATCACGATCGAGAATTTGCCGTCGAGGTGTCGATTGGGGAGAGGGTTAAAGCTGATGGAAGAGGCCGCAGCAAACAGGAAGCTGCGCAAGCGGCAGCGGCAAATGCACTTGAGAAATTAGGACTAAGCAATTCGTTAAATTCCCAACGATCGAGCAAATAACTTGGAAAAGAAAATTCCACGTCTGAAATCCCTAGAGATCCAGGGCTATAAAACCTTCGCCACGAAGTTCAACTTCGGTTTCGCACCCACCATTACGGCGATTGTTGGCCCCAATGGGTCGGGGAAATCGAACATCACCGACGCCATTCGCTGGGTATTAGGTGAGCAGTCTTTCTCGCTGCTGCGCGGGAAACGAACGGAGGATATGATCTTCGCCGGTTCGGAAACACGACCGCGCGCCTCGATGGCTGCAGCTACGATCACCTTCGATAACAGCGACGGCTGGCTTCCGATCGATTTTACAGAGGTGACCATAGGCCGCCGCGCCTATCGCGATGGGCAGAATGAGTACATGCTCAATGGTCAACGAGTCCGCTTGCGCGACGTGAATGATTTGCTCTCAAAGTGCGGGCTCTCCCAGCGCACCTACACCATTATTGGGCAAGGGCTTGTCGATGCGGCTCTTTCGCTGCGAGCCGACGAGCGCCGCCAGTTGTTTGAAGAAGCTGCCGGCATCGGCCTATACCGCAGCAGACGAGAGGAAGCATTGCGCAGGCTGGATGCGACGAAACGCAATCTCGAACGGGTCCAGGATATTCTGACGGAGTTGAAGCCGCGCTTGAGAAGCTTGAAGCGGCAGGTGGATCGATCGAAGGATTATGACCAGGTCCGGACGGATCTACATGAAATACTGCGAATATGGTACGGGTTTCACTGGTATCGCCTGATGGAAACCGTATCCACACAAGTTGCAGACGCCGACAGGCAGGTTAGCTTGCGGGATGACCGCAGGGTGAAGCAGGCTAAAATCGAGACCGAGATGCGAGCGGTGCGTACTCGGAGTAATGGCCTTCGATCACAGATGCGGGGTTGGCGGCAGCGGGTTACAGACCATTATCAGGGTCGCGAGCGGTCTGGGCGCGAACTGGCGGTGGGAGAAGAAAGACTGCGGTGGCTGACGGAGCAGGATAACCTGCTTGGCGTTGAGATTCAAGCGCTTCAGGAGTCGCTGACGCTGCTCGGAAAGCAAGTCGTCGAAGCCGAGACCGATCTCGCAGAGGAGAGAACCATCGTTGTGGAGTTCGAGCGGAGACTTGGGGCGCTGCTCCAGGACGGCGAGATCGACAGCGCACAGCGGACAACCTTGCTTGAGGAATCCCGGCAGGTGAAGGGTGCATTAGAAACACTGCTCGCGCGTGGGATCACGTTTGAGGCGCAGAAGACGCAGCTTCAGAAAAGGCAGGATGCCCTTCTTGGGCGTGAGGAGCGTCTGAAGGAGGATCTGCAGGCTTTACGGAAAGAGAAGGAGGAAGGTGAGGGTAAACTGCAAGAGGAGAAGCGATTCCTCCTTGAGGCGGAGGAGATGGTTACAGAAGCTCTAACTGCTGAAACCGCGGGGCGCGACCGGCTGGAAACTCTGCAGTCTGGGGAGGATAAGCTCACTCAGCAGATCAACGTGGAGAAGGTGGAATTAGGCACGCTGAGCGCACAGCTCTCCGCCAGCCAGTCCAATAAACTGGACGAGGCGAAGCTCTCACGCTTGCATTCTGCCCGCGATGAAGGCCGCCTCTCCGGCTACTTTGGCAGCATCACGCGTCAAATCCAGATACCCCGAGACTATGATCAGGCGATCTACGCTGCGTTGGGGGATTTCTTTAACAGCCTTACCTTTGCCGACCTGGATCAAATTCTGTTGGCACTTGAAGGTCCGGAATTGGATGCAACAGAGACTATCCTTTCGCTTCTGCCCTTGAAGTCAGGACGCCCCGTCCAGCATTTAGACCCCATTGAAGATACAGACTGCGTCGGGAATGCTGCTGACCTGGTGACGGTTGCCGATCAATTTCGCCCGGCGGTTGAACTGCTCCTGGGTCGAACGCTCGTCGTGCGCGACCGGCGTTCGGTGAAACGCTTGATCGACCAACTTCCTGCAGACGGACGGCTAGTTACATTGCAGGGCGACATTTTTTACCCAACCGGCCAGGCGGTAATCGGTCTTGGGAAGGGGATCGGTGGGCTCGAGCGTGATGCAAAGCAGCTTCAGGATAAACATGATTCGAAACGCAAGGTGCTGGAATCAATGTTGGGACAGGTGGAGGAGATTCAAGCCCAGAAAGCATCCAGTCGCAGGGCTATCGAAACGGCAGTAGAGGATCATAAACGGAATGAATTAAAACGCCGGCAGTTCAGGGATCAATCGGAACAAGCTTCACTTGACTTGAAAACCACCGAGCATAAGGTCTCGTTATTAGAAGATGAATTGAGCACAATCGAAGATGAAATTGAATCGGTCCGGCTCGAACTTGTTGAGACTGCTGAACAGGCTGTGCGTGTCCGCGAAGAGCGACAATCTGTCGAAGCAAAGCATCAGACCGCACTGCTTGCATTGGATGGATTCGGCGAAGGATCAGAAGTTGCGGGAATCGAATCACGCCTGGAACGGGCGAGGGGTTCACACGACAAGTCGCAGGTCAGGGTTCAGGCGCTGCTTGATAGGCGTTCACTTATCGAGCGTGATCTCACGGGGCGCCGGGGGCGATTGAACGCCAATCGGGTGGAATCAGAGCGTCTGCAGGAACAGGTCCGAGTTAGCCAAGAAGCACTCAACGATATTCGGGCTAAATTAGAAGAGCTGCAAGAGCAGATGAGACCTGCGGAAGAAGCACTTACTGCTGCGGAAAACAGCCGGGTGGAACTCGAGGCTCAAGAGAGTGAAGTGCGATTAGCGCTTCAGGCTGCCGAGCGGGAGCATTCCCATATGCAAATCGGGTTGGCCCGCAAGCAGGAAGAGCTGACCAGCCTGAAGCGGCGGATCGAGGATGATTTCGGCCTGGTGGCTTTCGAGTACGAAGAAGACGTCCTGGGGCAGGAGCCGTTGCCCTTCGAGGGTATCGTTGAACGCTTGCCGCGCGTTGAAGAATTACCGCCTGAGATCGAGAAACAGAGCCGGAACCTGCGTATACAGCTAAGGCGCATGGGACCGGTAAATCCTGAGGCGCGGCGCGAATATCGTGAGGTTAACGAGCGGGTTGAATTCCTGACATCACAGGTCGACGATTTGCGCAAAGCCGAGGGTCAGATCCATGAGGTTATCGCCGAACTCGATGTACTCATGGAGAGGGAATTTAGGAAGACCTTTGATGCTGTCGCCATTGCGTTTCGCGAGGCTTTCACGCGGCTGTTTGACGGCGGATCGGCGCATTTGACCCTAACAGACCCGGACGATCTTACCCGGACTGGAATCGATATCGATGCTCGGCTTCCCGGTCGCCGTACGCAGGGCCTGGCGATGCTGTCAGGGGGTGAGAGGAGCTTGACGGCGAGCGCGCTGATCTTCGCTCTGCTTAAAGTCTCACCGACCCCTTTCTGTGTCCTGGATGAGGTGGACGCGATGCTCGATGAAGCGAACGTGACGCGCTTCACCGACATGCTTGCCGAGCTAAGCCAGGATACTCAATTTATTCTTATCACCCACAACCGGCTAACGGTTCAGGCGGCAGAGGTCGTTTATGGGGTCAGCATGGGCGCCGACACCACCAGCAAGGTTATTGGGCTCAAGCTGGATGAACTGGAGAAGGAGCTTGCCAGTTAGACGGTTGGTGTAGGTTTATTCGGGATACCATCGGAGCCCACGAAGGTGATCGTTGAGCGCCCTGCGTTGATATCTGAGACTACATCAGGTAGAATAGCGAAGCGAGCCGAAGTGGCGGAACTGGCAGACGCGCTGCGTTCAGGGCGCAGTGAGCTTTATGCTCTTGCGGGTTCGACTCCCGCCTTCGGCATTCAAAGCCCCGTGTGGGGCTTTTTAATTTAACTATCTTGCGGAGGGGCGTTCCCTCGAGTAAGATGACCTCGATGAGCGAAAATGGTGAAGGGCGTAATCGCCTCTCGAGTATTTTGTTAATTGCGTTCGTGATCGTCGGGATTCTCATTCTCGGTGATCTGAATCGGCGCATGGCGAATGCGCGCCGTCTCGAGCGAGACGCTGTGCAGCTGGAGACGGAAGTTGGGGTGATGGCGACAGAGCGCGTGCAGTTGATGACCAGCGTCGCCGAGGCAACGAGCGAGTCCATCATCGCTGAGTGGGCGCATAGCGACGCGAAGCTGGTGCGCGAGGGAGAGACGCTCATCATTCCACTGCCGCCACCGGGTCAAATATCTGTGGCGACCCCCATACCCGGGCACAACCTCGAGACGCCCAGCAATTGGCAGGTCTGGTGGGCTTTGATCTTCGGGGATTAGGGCTGGTTTGGCATAGAACTTGTTTATTTGAGGCAGCCATTAATCCCTTAACTTCAGCTTTTTATGCTTGTTAAAGAGGATACCTTGACGCTGATTCTGGCGCTGTGATATAATCTTCGACGCTGTCAGACAGCAGTTAAACGTTGCGGGGTGGAGCAGTGGCAGCTCGTCAGGCTCATAACCTGAAGGTCCTCAG
>SOIH01000013.1 GCA_004376895.1 Anaerolineales bacterium
GTGAATGCTGAGAGCATCGTTGTCACCGGCAATCCCGTTATCGATGCCCTCTATGAGATCGCCGAGCGACCCTATAATTTTGATCATCCTGCGTTTCATGCCATTCCGGAGGGTCGGCGGCTAATTCTTGTGACCGCGCATCGCCGCGAGAATTTCGGTGAACCCATGGAGCGGATCTTCGAAGCGTTGCGCGAGATCGCCGAACGCTATCGTGAGGACGTGCACCTTGTATACCCGGTGCATCCGAATCCAAATGTGCGCGAACCAGCCCACAGAGCCCTGAGCGGTATCCAAAATTTGACTTTGGCGGAACCTCTGGATTACCTTCCGATGGCCCATCTTATGAAAAGGGCCTACCTGGTGCTCACGGATTCCGGCGGGCTCCAAGAGGAGGCGCCAGCGCTTGGCACACCGGTGCTCGTCCTTCGCCGGGTGACGGAACGCCCAGAGGCTGTTCAGGCGGGGACTGCACGCTTAGTTGGATCTGACACGGAAAAAATCGTCTCGGAGACAAGCAAGTTACTGGATGATCCTGAAGCCCATCGGGCGATGGCACAGGCGGTCAACCCGTTCGGGGATGGCCATGCAGCGGAGAGAATCGTCCAGGCTCTGTTGGACTATCCGTCCTAGTACTGAGTCATCGTGGTTGTGATCGGTCGTCACTCAGCACCTATGAATGACATCATCTCAGCTTAATCGGCTTGACTTACGCTAGTTTTCGAATAGGAAAAATTATGGCGCGACGAGATTTTTACAGCGCTCTGGTATATACACGTGAAGTGCCGGCGATCGGTGCGTTGGCGTATTATGTCTTGAAGCTGATGGGTATCGAGATCCCGCGATCGGTTGAGTTCGGGAAGGACTTCACCCTGGTGCACGGGGGATTTGGTGTCGTTATCCACCCCAACACGAAGATAGGTGATGGGGTGAAAGTTTATCCTGGAGTGACATTGGGGCGCGCCGATATACACGTGCCCATTGAGGAATCGCCGTTCAAAGGCATATTTGTTGAAGACGACGTGATCCTTTCACCGGGGGCGAAGGTCCTCGGAGGCGAGGGTCTCTTACGCATTGGGAAAGGTACGATCGTTGGTGCAAATGCTGTACTGCTCGAATCCACAGAGCCTGGCGAGATCTGGGCCGGGGTTCCAGCGCGTCGAGTTGGACATCGTGAGTGAGGTAAATGCTGGCCTAAAACGCGAAATAGATGCCGGCGTTCTTTAGAAAAATGGATCCCCAACAAACCGCATCCGTAGGCGAAAATCGATCTTCTCCCCGTCTGTGCATCGTTCCCCAGGTGTCCGGCGTGGGGGGGATGGTCTCATTCCAGGCGAAAATGGTAAAAACCCTCCGTGAGCGTGGGATCGCGGTCTGTTTCGATTTGCGCGATGAATCTTACGATGGTGTGCTCGTCGTAGGCGGCACACGAAAAGTGAGCGACCTTTGGGGAGCACGGCGCCGCGGGGTGCCGGTGATCCAGCGGCTTGACGGGATGAATTGGATACACCGCAAGCGGCGCACGGGATACCGTCATTATCTGCGGTCAGAGACAGCGAATGTGCTGCTCTCTTTCATTCGCAAACGTATTGCTACGGGCGTGATCTATCAGAGTGAATTTGTGCTTAATTGGTGGGAGAGGGTGTATGGACCGGTCACAAAGCCGTATTGGGTGGTTCATAATGGGGTGGATCTAAATCTGTATTCACCGGATGGTCCCCACGACCGCCCCGACGATCGCTACAGACTGCTCGTCGTAGAAGGGCGATTAGGCGGCGGATATGAACTCGGCGTAGAGCATGCCATCAGCCTGGCGGCGCAACTCGCCAAGAGAACGACGTTATCTATCGAGTTGATGATTGTGGGACAGGTGCCATCAGCAGTCCGGGAGTGGGTGCAAAAAACAGCGGAGATTCCCATTCTTTGGCCGGGATTGGTCCCGCCGGATCAGATTCCCATGGTGGATCGCTCTGCGCATCTGCTTTTCGCGGCCGACATCCATCCGGCCTGTCCAAATGCCGTGATAGAAGCCTTGGGTTGCGGCTTGCCCGTCGTGGCCTTCGACACCGGTGCACTGAAGGAGTTGGTGGGTGCCGAGGCTGGGGCAATTGTCCCCTATGGCGGAGAGTCCTGGCAGCTTGACCCCCCGGATTTTTCATCCCTGGCTCAGGCGGCAGTGGGTGTGCTTGAGGACCAGGGGCGCTATAGAGCGGGCGCCCGATCCTATGCAGAGGCGAATCTTGGGCTGGATAAGATGGTCGATGGGTACTTGGAGGCGTTCGGGTGGACTTAGGTATACGCTTCGTGTGCTTACGCTTAATGAATTGAAAGTATTCGACAATATAGCAGTCGTACAAGGAGATTATAGAGAACCGGCCGAGCCATGAGTAAACTTATTTTCAAAGGGAAACTCGCACTGCAGCAGAGGGTGCTCCCTGCTTACCGCCGCCCATTCTTCGACCGATTGGCGGGCGCATGCGAAGGGGGGTTGAACGTCTTTACTGGGGAACCTCGCCCGGAGGAATCAATACAGACTGCGAGTGATCTCGCAGTCGCACATTGGGAGAAGGGTGAAAACATCCATCTATTGCGAGGGTCGCTGTATCTTTGCTATCAACGCGGCTTGATCCACTGGCTCCAGAAATTAAATCCGGATGCCCTGATCATGGAGGCGAATCCCCGCTATCTCTCGAATCGTCGGGGGGTAGATTGGATGCATTCCAACGACCGGCCGGTCGTGGGTTGGGGGTTAGGTGCGCCGACGGTGGAGGGGCGTAGTGCTGGTTATCGGCGGGGCTATAGGAAAAGATTTCTGGACGGATTTGATGCACTTATTGCCTATAGCACGAAGGGGGCAGAGGAATATGCCGAGCTCGGATATCGGTCCGAGCGCATATTCGTAGCTCCCAACGCAGTTGTCCCACCGCCGAGCAAAGAAATTAAGCACCAACCCGCAAAAAAACGCCCAGGCCGGCTGCTGTTCGTTGGGCGGCTTCAGCGTAGAAAACGGGTCGATTTGCTGCTGCAAGCATGCGCCAGGTTGCAATCAAAGCCGGAGGTGATTATTGTGGGGGATGGTCCCGCGCGTGAGGAATTTGAAGAAATTGCGCGCGAGGTTTATCCAAGTGCTCAATTTGTTGGACCCAGGTTCGGTTCGGACCTGCAGCAGTATTTTGCATATGCAGACCTCTTTGTCCTCCCCGGGACGGGGGGGTTGGCTGTACAAGAGGCGATGGCGGCAGCGCTGCCGGTCATCGTTGCTGAAGGAGACGGAACGCAGAGAGACCTGGTCTCCGGGGGGAATGGTTGGCTAGTCCAACCTGGCGATCTGGATGGGTTGACCGCAGCTCTACACGAAGGTCTGCGCCATCCGCGCCGATTGGTTAAGATGGGGGAGAAATCCTACATCATGGCCGTAGAGCAATTCAACATCGAGCGGATGACAGAAGTCTTTATCTCGGTGCTGCATAAGGTGATGGAGGGATAGGGGATGAGGCTGGCATTCATCGCCGACGGGCGAAGCCCGACTACGCAAGGCTGGATATCGCTTTTCACAGAGCGGGGACACGATGTACATCTCCTAAGTACCTTTCGGTGTGCACCTTTACCTGGGGTTGCGTCGATGCACTTTATCTCCGTCGCATTCAGCGGCATGGGCAAGCAGGGAGAAAGAGGCGAGTTTCGTGCCCCGGGCGGCACGCAGGGGATCGGGCTGCGGTCGGTTATGCGTCATTGGCTTGGCCCGTTTACACTCCCGCGCGCAGCCAGGCATATGCGGAAAATCCTGGAGACGCTAGAAGTCGACCTTGTCCATTCGCTGCGCATCCCCTTTGAGGGGATGTTGGGAGCGTTAGCACAGCCGGAGATACCCTTGGTTGCCTCGGTCTGGGGCAACGACTTCACCCTGCACGCCCGTTCCTCGCCGGGAATGGCATACCACACACGGCAAACACTGAGCCGGGTTGATGCTCTGCACGCAGACTGCAAGCGGGATATCCGCCTGGCTGCAGATTGGGGTTTTAAACCGGATCGCCCAAATGTTGTCCTGCCAGGCGGCGGTGGTGTTGTGCGGGGCTTATTCAAACCCGAGTTCCCTGAAATGGCGTCATTGAGACCCGAAGTGCGAAAGCAGCTTGAAGATCTGCCTAAGGACAGCTCTATTGTTGTAAACCCACGTGGATTCCGAGCCTACGTTCGCAATGACACCTTCTTCCGATCTATCCCCGGTGTTATCGAAAGGGTTCCGGGGACGATATTTCTCTGCCCAGCGATGGCGGGTAATGAGGAAGCCAACCGCTGGGTTGCTCAATTAAAGATTGAGGAAAGTGTCCGTCTGTTGCCGAAACTCTTGCAGGGTGAAATGGCGATGGTTTATCGGATGTCGAAAGTGATGGTTTCGCCAAGTGAGCACGATGGAACGCCGAATACATTCCTTGAGGCGATCGCCTGCGGCTGTTTCCCAGTGGTGGGGGATCTTGAATCGCTGCGGGAGTGGGTTGCAGACGGCGAAAACGGCTTTCTCGTAGACCCTGACGACCCGGAGGCTCTGGCCCAGGCGACGTCTCGCGCCCTCATGAGTACTGAGCTTCGCGAACAAGCCAGCAAGGTCAACCAGGATCTAGTAGATGAGCGCGCTGATCGGGATCGGGTGGCGATAAGCGCAGAGCGATTTTACAAGAAGGTTATTGAGAGGGGGACAACTGGCGGTAGGGAAGGCGAAGTTGAGTTCTAACAACATGAAGGATGAACGGTAGAAATTCACGGGGAACGATTAATCAGGAACCCGCTGGTTCATTGTGTTTTACTGCGTGTAAGCGTGCGTTGAGTGCAGTCGTAGTGCTATAATCGCGCCGAGCGTTGATACGAACGGCCTAAGAAAAACCGAGCAATTGTACCTGTCACGCCAAAGATATGATGAAACAAGTTGTGCAAGATGTCCGCAAGGGTGAGACGAGTGTTTTAGACGTGCCTGTGCCGCAGGTTATGCCTGGTACAGCGCTCGTTCGTACCGTCGCTTCGCTAGTCTCCGTAGGGACAGAGCGAGCACTCGTCGAGTTTGCCGGGAAGACACTCCTCGGGAAAGCGCGCTCACGCCCAGATCTCGTTCGGCAAGTGTTAGAAAAAGCGCGCCGCGAAGGCCTGCTCACAACGTTCGATGCAGTGCAGAACCGACTGGATCAGCCGCTCCCGTTGGGATACTCCTCTGCCGGGATGATCGAAGCGGTAGGAGCGGGGTTGTCCGGTTTTCAAGTGGGTGACCGGGTAGCTTGCGCGGGCGGCGGTTATGCGGTGCATGCCGAATATGCCGTTGTTCCGCAGAATCTGATCGCAAAACTCCCCGCGGGCGTGGACTTTGAATCAGGCGCCTTCGCCACACTAGGAGCCATCGCTCTTCACGGATTCCGACTGGGAGAACCGCAGTTGGGCGATCGTGTAGCTGTAATCGGCCTAGGATTATTAGGTCTATTGGCCGCAAAGATCGCTCAGGCGGCAGGTTGTGCGGTGTTTGGCATCGACACAAACCCCGAGCGGGTGAAATTAGCCGAGAAACTGGGCATTGAAGCCGTCAATCGGGATGCTGCCGAAACCGAAGGACCGGCGTTCACTGGTGGGGCAGGATTTGACCTGATACAGATTTGCGCTGACACGCCCTCGAATGACACCGTCCAGCTCGCCGGTGTTCTGGCTAGAGATCGGGGAATTGTTGTCGCAACCGGCGCTGTTGGAACCGAGCTGCCGCGAAGACCCTATTACATGAAGGAGCTGCGCTTTGTTATTTCGCGCTCCTACGGCCCCGGGCGCTATGACCCCCTCTACGAGGAGGCCGGCGTGGACTACCCGCGGGGGTACGTGCGTTGGACTGAAGGCCGCAACTTAGAAGCGTTTTTAGAACTCCTCGAAGAAGGCAAGCTTGAAACTCAACGGCTGCTAACACACCGCTTCCCTATTGAGCGCGCCATCGA
>SOIH01000266.1 GCA_004376895.1 Anaerolineales bacterium
TAGCGCGGCTCAGCCGCAGTTACAAGCCCCGTCGCTTGCGGCGGGGTAGTTGACTTATCAACACAGCCTCTCCCGGGATATTCATACTATCTACCTCACAGGGAGAAAGAAGTAAACAACGGATTCCACGAATAATTCACAGGGTATTCGGATTAAAGGAAACGACCAGAAGATCTTACCCCTTTGAAACGCTGACCTTACATATTCGTAAAATTCCAGCCGTACTTTGGGAGTGCGACCTGATTCGACACATTTCGATTATGGGCGGTTGAGAAAACCTTCAGATGAGGCAGGGACAACCGTTTATTTTAGCGTAAAACGAAACGATCCGGGAGGAATCCATATGAGAAAGCAACGTTCGCTGCTTGCGCTCGTACTGCTCATAACTGCCTGCGCACCTGCGCTTCCAAAAATCATTGAACCTTCCGAGATACCGGATGTGGGACTCGCAGCGCAGATAGAGGCGAGCCCAACAGCAGAGGTGGAAGAACAAATCGATGCTATCCCTCCCGAACCTGCAGAAACGATTACCCCGAGTCGACTGCTCCCATCGTCAGAACTGCAATCGTACTGCTTACCCTGGTTGGATGAGACACCTTCTCCATCAAAAAGCATCAGACTCGAGAATGACATTAAGGAAGGCGATCCGGCGGTCGATTTTTCCCTGAACGATGTATATGGCGAGACACACCGTTTATCCGACCTGCTTGAAGCCAAGCCTGTATTGCTGATCCTCGGCGGCTACACCTGACCGCCTTATCAGAGAAGCGTGCCTTCTCTTAACACACTCGCCGCTCAGCCCTTCGACGAAGATTCGACCTTCGCCGATGTTGTGCATTTTGTCCATATCAACGTGATCGAGCCACATCCTATGCGCCCGGATGTAAGCCCTTACGGTGGGAGGGTGAGCGAGAGTCGCTACAGCACCGTCCTGCAACCCACAACGTACGATGGCCGGGTAGAAGTTGCGCGTGGAATAAATGCGCTCCTCGAGGGTGATCAGCTTTTACTAGTTGACGAGCTTTCACCTGGATCTTCTGTCGACGTGGTTTGGTGCACCTATGGCACCGCGCCCAACAGCGCCTTCCTCATCCGTCAGGACGGGATCGTCGAGGTCGTCCAACTCTGGTTGAACACCAGTGCGATGGAGCAGTCGATCCGAGAACTGATAGAGTGATCCCCGATCCTTACAAGAGTAAGATCTAATTTCGCACGCTTCTCAGATGGACAAGGACGGCAAAGGCTCTTCTCCACCAAATGTTATTTCGAGAGAACCGCGAAGCGGCGACCGAGAAATCCCTATGATGCAGCATGAGGACTCCGTGAATGAAGCGAATACCATCCACTTCGCCACAGTTTCACACTTTTTACTGTATCAACTCAAGGATTTCTCACCCCTTTAGGGGTTCGAAATGACATACTTTAGAATGGCTCTTCTCCACCAAATGTCATTTCGAGTGAGCCGTGAAGCGGCGACCGAGAAATCCCTATGATGCAGCATGAGGACTCCGTGAATGAAGCGAATACCATCCACTTCGCCACAGTTTCACACTTTTTACTGTATCAACTCAAGGATTTCTCACCCCTTTAGGGGTTCGAAATGACATACTTTAGAATGGCTCTTCTCCACCAAATGTCATTTCGAGTGAGCCGTGAAGCGGCGACCGAGAAATCCCTATGATGATCCTCTTGAGAACTGCTTCTATGCATCTAAGTCCGCCCCTTAATGTCATGCTGAACGAAGTGATGCATCTCGTTCTTCGAAACGAGGGGAAAGTCAACCGAATTTGACAGCACCATCGACCTGCAATAAAGTCAAACTCTACTAGGCGCTGTCAACGTAGAGGACAGAGGAGAGCAGCGAGATGGAAAATAAAACGCGACGGGCATTCCTGCAATGGATGGCGATACAAATGGGCGCTGTCTTCGGTGGATCGTTTCTGGCATCCTGCGGAAGGCAAGAACCCCACTCCCTGCAGACCACCGCGCTGCCCATAGCGAAGCCCATCCAACCCACCGAGGTTGAGCCTACAGGCTCTCCAACCCAGGCCGAGGAAGCCACCGCCGAACCAACCGAGACGCCCACCAGTCACCCCCACCTGGCCGTTGCTCGAGGCGGTGAGCCGGAGGCGCTCGTGCGCCAGGCGGTCGCCGCGCTGGGCGGCATGCAGCTTTTCGTCAACCCAGGCGATGAAGTGATCATCAAACCCAACGCCTGCGTCGATTACCGCACTTACGAGTACGCTGCCACAACCAACCCGTGGGTCATAGGAGAGATCGTCCGCATGTGCCTTGAAGCCGGCGCCGGTCGCGTGCGTGTGATGGATTTCCCTTTCGGTGGGGATTCCGAATCCGCCTACCGGCGCAGCGGCATCCAGGAGCAGGTCCTCGCCGCAGGCGGAGAGATGGAACCCATCCGCTTCTTGAAATTTGTCGAAACCGAAATCCCCAATGCCCTCGATTTAAAAAAATGCCAAATCTATGAAGATGTACTCCTGGCAGATACCGTCATCAACGTACCCATCGCCAAGCACCATAGCCTAGCCCGCCTGACGCTGGGCATGAAGAACCTGATGGGCGTCATCCGCGACCGCCCTTACATGCACGGCAACCTCGGGCAACGGCTTGCGGACCTGACGAGCCGTGTTCGCCCTACCCTCACGATTGTCGACGCGGTGAGGATCCTGCGCGCCAGCGGACCCACAGGGGGGCGTTTGAGTGACGTCCAAAAATTGGATACCGTCATCGCCAGCCCGGATATCGTCGCCGCGGACAGCTACGCGGCAACATTGTTCGGCCTCCAGCCGACCGATCTTAGTTACATCGTCTGCGGTTTGATGATGGGTCTCGGGCGAGCGGACCTCGAAACGATGAAAATCGAGGAGATCGCAGTTGGCGCCTGATCCAAGAAAGAGGCGCCAGGTTTTCTCCCGCCCCTGGACATCACTGCGCAAGCTCATTCAAGCGCTCGCCCTGCTAGCCTTCCTGGTCCTGTTCGTGATGGCCCGCGGCGAAACTCCCGGCTCTACGACGAATGTCTTCCTGCGGCTTGATCCACTCATCGTGCTGGTAAACCTACTCGCTACGAAAGCACTCGTCGCCGGCGCCGCTGTGGCGCTGATCACGGTTGCCCTGGCGTTCCTGACTGGCAGATCCTGGTGCGGCTGGCTTTGTCCCTTAGGGACGATCCTCGACTGGATTCCGCTGCATCGTTGGATAAAGGGGAGATGGACTCCAGCCGAAGGCTGGCGCGGTGTTAAATACGCTCTACTGCTGCTTACGCTGTTCAGCGCGCTGCTGGGCGGGCTGACGCTTCTCATTTTCGACCCGCTCACCATCCTCACCCGCGGCCTTGCGGTTGGCGTGTGGCCGGCCCTGGATAAACTCGTCACCGCGGCAGAAACTTTCCTTTACCGGCTACCCGCGCTGCGAGCACCTGTCCTCGCGGTCGACGCGCTGCTCCGACCACTCATCCTGCCTCCGGTTCCGGTTACAACTCGAGCCAATGCGCTCTTCGCCGGCATCTTGATCGCAGTCGTGCTGCTTAACCTCTTCGCCGAACGTTTCTGGTGCCGCTATCTGTGCCCACTGGGCGCGCTGCTCGGCCTGATAAGCAAGGTCGCCCTGCTGCGTCGGCGGATTGAACCCGGCTGTGTGGGCTGCAAGCTTTGCACCGACGCATGCCCTATGGGGACGATACAGCCGGACGATGATTACGCCAGCGATCCCGGTGAGTGCACTATGTGCCTGGAATGTTTGGATGATTGCCCGCTGGGGACGACGACTTTCACGCCCGTTTTAAGCGTCGACCTTTTGAGGTCTTACGATCCCGGGCGGCGGCAGGTCCTGGTTACGCTCGGTGCCGCGCTCGGCGGAATGGCATTGATCCGGACCGTTGATGCAGAGCTCGAACATCCCTTCAGTCTTCGCCCTCCCGGCGCCGACCCCGAGCAATTCTATTCACAATGTGTGCGCTGCGGACAATGCATGCGTGCCTGCCCCACAGCCGCCCTCCAGCCCGCGCTTACGGAGGCAGGCATCGAAGGTTTTTGGTCCCCGGTTCTGATCCCCAGGCTTGGGTACTGTGACTATGGCTGCAACGCCTGCGGCCAGAGCTGTCCGGTTGAAGCCATCCCCCCGCTCCCCTTGGTTCGCAAGCAGGAGCAGGTCATCGGTCGAGTGGAGATCGACCAGGACCGCTGCTTACCATGGATCGAGGAGCAGGAGTGCATCGTTTGCGAGGAGGTGTGTCCACTCCCCGAGAAAGCGATCGAGCTTGAACTGGTTGAAGCGCGCCTTCCGACGGGTGAGACCCGCATCCTTCAGCGTCCGCTGGTCATCCACGACCTGTGCATCGGTTGTGGAATGTGCGAGTATAAGTGCCCGGTCGCTGGTGAGGCGGCCATTCGCGTGCATTCGCACGGCTCGGGTCGGGGAGAGCGCCGTGGGCGAGGGCGACGCCACGGTTAGCATTCTGGAAGGTGAATAAGGATACGAATCTCAAGACCATACTACGGTGGGGAGAAACCAACACTTGTACTTTGAATCTGCGAAGGATAGAATCTAGAAAACGGTCGAGGAGACCTATCATGGTATTTTCTGAACTGATCAAGAACAGGTACAGCGTTCGAGCCTACAAATCGGATCCGGTGGAGGATGAGAAGCTGACGGCTGTGCTCGAGGCCGCTCGCCTGGCGCCGACGGCATCAAACAGGCAGCCTTTCCAGTTATTCGTGATCCACACAAAGGGAAGAGAAGAAGAACTGCGACGCATTTACCACAAAGAGTGGTTTATCCAGGCTCCACTGATCATCTGCGCTTGTGGATTGCCGGGTGAAGTTTGGAAAGGCGAGCACGGCAGGGATTACCTCGGGGTTGATGTTGCCATCGTTATGGACCATCTCATCCTTGCCGCCACGGACCTCGGGTTAGGCACCTGTTGGATAGGCGCGTTTGATGCCGATGCCGCGCGCGAAATCCTCGATCTCCCTGAAGACGCCGAGCCGATCATCTTCACCCCTCTGGGCTACCCGGCGGACTCACCCAAGCCTAAGGAGCGAAAGCCCTTGGACGAATTGGTCCGCTATATCTAAATAACAGAGGACCAGACCACGAAAGACCGGGCGCGCCTTCGTGGTAGGCGTGCCTCCGTGTATAATCACAGCTTCTCTCTACAGCCTCTATTTGTCAACCCACATAGGAGCATCCATACGTGGATCGACGTTTTATTCCCTTGTTCATGATCGTGTTCGTTGATCTGGTCGGCTTCGGGATCGTAATCCCGGTTCTGCTCCTGCACGCCGAGGAGAGCTTCGGCGCAACGGATCTACAGGCGACAGGTCTCCTCACGGCCTTTTCCATAGGCATGGTCATAGCCGGTCCGATCCTGGGCCGCCTATCGGACGCGTATGGACGGCGTCCGGTGCTCATCGTAAGCCAGATCGGTACTTTCATCGGTTTCATCGTCTTGGGGTTGGCGAATTCACTATTCCTACTGTATCTGGGGCGCATCATCGACGGCATCTCGGGCGGAAATATCACCACAGCTCGAGCCTACATCAACGACATCACAACGGAGGAGAACCGCGCCCGTGGCTTTGGATTGATCAGCGCCGCGTTCGGCGCGGGTTTCATTGTGGGTCCAGTATTGGGAGGCTTTGCGGTCACCGTCACCGCCGGGATACCATCCCTGGCCGCCTACAGCCAGAATGCACCTTTCTTCGTCGCCGCGCTCTTTTCACTGGCTTCCATTTTGGGAACGTATTTCATCCTGCCGGAGAGCCTCGCTCCCGAGGCGCGCCAACCTCTGGGGGAGCGCTCAAAAGAAATGGATGGCGATCTCGGCCTGATGGACATTCTGAGGATGGAGAAGATGCGCACCATCCTCAGTTTTACCTTCGTGACCTTCCTGGCCTTCTCGCTTTTCCAATCCAGCTTTCCGATCTTCGCTCGCCGCCGCCTTTTCAGTGACGTTTCGCTAGAGATGGCTCAGCGCAATATCGGCCTTGTGCTCACCTTGTTTGGCATGACCAACGTTATCATGCAAAGCTTCTTCGTCGGCCCGCTTGTTCGTCGATTCGGCGAGCAGCGCCTGATCGTGTACGCGACCTTCGGACGCATTATCGCTTTTCTTGGTGCAGCCCTCACGCTGAACGCCTATGTTTTCGCCGCGTTCGCCGCGCCGTTGGCGATCGGCAACGCCATAAGCCAACCTTCGCTGCAATCGATCATCAGTCGTTTTGCACCTCCGAAACTGCGCGGCCGGGTGATGGGTATATTCCAATCGACCAACAGCCTCACCCTCGTTTTCGGCCCCATCCTAGCCGGCTTCCTGCTGAGCGCGAACTTCCCCTCATTGTCATCTGAGAGCACAGCGGCTCTTCCAATGTTCGCCGCCGCTGGCCTGGTGACGGTCGCCTTTTTCATGAGCTTCAGAATCCTGCGTTTGGAACTCCCCACTCAAGAAGCAGCTCTCGAAGAAGCTTGATCCTTCAGTGGGAACAGGTGGGCACATCGCAGCTTTCCCAACCGTTTGTTGAGCAAGTATCAATGGTTGTTACATCATGGCAGAAGGGCAAGAAACCGCGCTCAGAACTAATCGACATGCTCGACAGAAATCCTTCTGCGATATTGAACGGCAATCTATTATCGGAAATTCCGTCATAAACCTCGCTTTTTCGGGAAAACCCAAACCTGAGACTGTTAAGGACCTTCAGGAAGAAATAAAAGAATTCACGTCCAATTCAACGCAGCGATGGTATGCAGATAGGACTACCAATGGAGATTATCGCGTACTTGGTCAGAAAAGCAGTTATGCAGGTAATACCGGAAACTCAATCTTGGCTTAGAAGAGCGCACTCGCTTTTCAATAGGAACTAGACAACAGATGCAAGTTCCCAATATGGACGCGGTTTAAGCCGGCGTCTCGAGCTGCCTCGAGGGCGCGTTGTGCGTGGTCTTTGGAGGTGCGAGGGAGATCCGACATTCGATAGGCGGGGTGAAACGCGAGAATTGAATAGGGGATCTCGGGATTCAATTCGGCAATGAAGCGCGCGATCCGTCCGATTTCCATCTCATCGACATAGCCGGGCACGAGCAGGGTGCTGGCGATCAGCGCCGGCGGATCGTTGGTAGCGAGTGACATCTCGGCCGCGCGGTGGAAATTCTCCATTGTGCGGGAATTTGTGGCACCCGTAAGCGCTTTGTGGAGGTTGTCATCGTACGCCTTCAGATCGAATTTAACGCAGCCCCCCGTCGTGATCGAATAGTTCATCGCACGCTTAAGGAAGCGCGGGTGCATCGTGCCGGCCGTCTCCCAGCAGATCCTCATCCCTGAGGGAGCTAGCTTCGCAGCCGTCGCAAGTGAATGCGGCATTTGGCTGGCTGGATCCCCGCCGAAGAAACACACACAGTACGTCCGCTCATTCACGCACGCAGCTAAATCACCCGCGCTCATCGCCTGGATACCCCCCTGCCTATCCTGTAAAGGGTTGGTTTGGCGGTAGTGCCAGTTCTGGCAAAACAGACAGTCGAGCGTGCAGCTCCCGTAGAACGCTGCGAGGTTGTGATAGCCCCACCGGGTGTGACCGCTACACACCCAATCTGCTACACAGTTGGTCGGGAGAGGATCCCTGTACCAGTTGAGAAGGCCACGACTAGGCGATCCTGCGTGATGGATCAGCCGCCCACCCTCTACCGAGCGCATCCCGCAGTAACCGAAACCCCCCTCAGCGATGCTGCAATTCTGGACACACAATCCGCAGCGGATTCCATCCGGCGAATCCGGCGCTGAGGATGGAAGGTCAAAGGTGGATCGGGATTCGGTGTGCTGCTCCTGCGTGACCACGAGCGCCTCGGTCGAGTTGTTCTGGATGCAACTGAGGCATACTCCCAATCCGGATGAGATGAGGGGGGAATCCCGATTGCAGATTGTGCAAACCTGGGCGGTCATGGCACTCTCCTAGATCGATAAGCTCCTCTCCAGTCTAGCCTTACGAGGGTCGCCGGTCAATTGGAGCGAGCCCGGTACTATCCGCTCCTTCGCACAACACTCCAGCCCAGAGTGCGGTATATTCATACGTATCAAATCTTGACCAATCACACAGTTAACCCCTCGGTCTCCAAGGAATTCTATTTAAAGGTGGATGCATCATGCGTAAAATTCATCCTTCAGAGATCACACCCGAGAGTATCTACCACTCCCGACGGCAGTTTATAAAGAGCGCCGGTATTCTGACGGGTGGAGCGCTTTTATTAGCAGCGTGCGGTGGTGAAGCACCCTCTATCGCCCCCGCACCCACGGCGACACTACTCAAGCCAGGTCCGACCCTCACGGGCAGCATGGACGAGTTGGGCAATCCTCTCACCCCGTACGCCGACGTTTCCGGGTTCAACAATTTCTATGAATTCTCGCTTAGCAAAACTGCGGTTGCGGATCTGGCACGTGATTTCGAGACGTCTCCTTGGGCTGTGCAAGTCGGCGGTTTGGTGGATAAACCCCGAACGTTCGATCTCGACGACCTCATGCGCTTCACACAGGAGGAGCGTATCTACCGCCTGCGTTGTGTCGAGACCTGGTCGATGGTCGTTCCCTGGACCGGGTTCCCCCTGGCTACCCTGCTTAAAGAAGTGGAGCCCACGTCCAATGCCGCTTATGTCCGTTTCGAGACGTTGAGCGACTCCGAACGCATGCCCGGTTTGAACACGGGAGGCTTTCCCTGGCCTTATGTGGAGGGTTTGCGCCTCGACGAGGCGATGAACGACCTGTGCATCCTGGCAACAGGTGTGTACGGTAAACCGCTGCCCCCACAAAACGGCGCACCAGTTCGACTGGTGGTGCCCTGGAAGTACGGCTTCAAGAGCATCAAGTCCATCATACGAATCGACCTGGTCGCCGAGCAGCCCACCAGCTTCTGGTCTGCCGCCGCCCCGAATGAGTATGGTTTCTACGCCAATGTAAACCCGGAGGTTCCGCACCCGCGTTGGTCACAAGCCCAAGAAGGCCGCTTCGGAGAATCTACCCGTCGCGACACGCTCCTTTTCAACGGCTATGCGGAAGAAGTTGGGCACCTTTACACGGGGATGGATTTGAAGGCGAATTTCTAATCCCGCGTTAAGAATTACACTTACCTATTAAATGTCATTTCGAGTGAGCCGTGAATCGGCGACCGAGAAATCCCTATGATGCATCTCTTGCGAGGTCCATTTCTGGAACCGACTGGATCCCTTTCCTTTGATCCCCGGACTATGAATTGAGTCGTCGCAGGGATTTCTCACCCCCTCCAGGGGTTCGAAATGACATGCTTATAAATCTATTCACTGCGTGAAATCATACCCAAACACAGATCCGGAGATGATGTCAAGAACACTTGAGGCGCTTGGAAGGTCTACCTTCGCAAATCTGTGAGTCGACGTGAGCTCATCAAGGTACAGGAAGGTATCCGCATCCACCCATCGAAGGCGGCCTCCAAAGCCTACCCCCACGGCAGGAATCCCTAGACTCCCAAGGAGCAAATTACGTGGTGCATCGCCGTATACAAACTGGGCTGAATCGGGATTCCACCCCTGCCAGGATAAGTTCCCCGAAGCATAGATGCTCTCAGCCGAACCATCGAGGGGAGCAACAACCAGGTCAACACTGGTCGTTGATATCTCACGTAAATAGGCAACCTTCGAAAGATCTGGAGCGATGGCAGGATTTTTGCCTTGGTTATGGAAAAAGGGAAAACTCGTGATATCCAATAGTGGTATGGGTGCCCCCGCGACTGGCACGCGCCAGATGAGTGCCGAATCATCGACAAAAGGATCTTCCGCTGGAATGAGCACTGCGATAGCACTCTCGTCTGGTGCCCAGACGGGTACCGGGTAATAAGCATACTCACTGTAGGTTATAACGAAGGGGAAGGTGAGGTGATCCGGGCTCCTATCGCTGCCATCCGGGCGAACGAAACCCAGGCTGGTCGGCAATACCAGGGCCAGCATATCGCCGCTCGGTGAGAAATAGAAATCCCCTCCCTGGCCGGGATCGAGGAGCAAGGTTCGGGCGCTGGTGTCGGCGTCAATGGACCATAGATCGTTGTTCTGTACCAGACCCGGTCCCATATAGATCTTACGGGTGTTCAGCAGCACTGTGTGTGAGCCGGGGATGAAGTCGAATTGATAGGGAAGGTGATGTAGGGCTTCGCCCAAGGGATAGATAGCGTCTAGATTCGCTTGAGAGAAGAGCACCCATTCCGTACCCGCCACCGTATCGACGACCCGCAACTCAGAGACCTCGAGAGAGGTGTCGTGCCAGATATAAGCCGTGAGCTGACCGTCCGTGGATAGAGCGACATGCTCGACGTTCCCGCTGGTTGTCAATTGGATCGGCGCGGCGCCCTCCTCAACGAACCAGACGTCTCCACCGCTGATGTACGCGATTTGCAGCACCCCTGGTCCAGATGCTTCGGGGGCTTCGGTCGGGGGAAGTGGCGCCGGGTCTCCGCTAACGTCCGCCGTAGCATCAGGAGATTTCGTCTCCACAGGCTCACCCGCCTCGTCCACGCCCATTGCTTCTAGCGTGGCTGCAACAATAGTGCCCATGGCGTTTTCATCAATAGACCCATCACAGCCGGCGAGGGAAAACATCATAACGAGAAGCAGAAAGATGACCGAACGTGTTTTCATAACTTGTCTCCTCTCACGTGTCCGAAACACAGTCTGTCAGCACAGCTCTACCGACGCCGTGCCCAGCTTAGTAATGCGTGGAGATACCGCGACGATTTGAATGTGCACGATAAGATTCCAGCTTATTGCGAAACCAACTTAATATATAGGAGAAGCTCAAGCACGGCTAACAACCCGGTTTACTTTTCATCATTCTAGGTCAAGCGATCAGTGGGATTTGAACCACTGAAGCGCAGAAAAACACTGACTTCACTGAACTCTCCATCCGAGACACATGTCATCTACCGAGGCTCTGATGTCATTTCGATAAAGCAATTCTTTGTTCACCTTTACTCGCCACTATCTTCCCCAAACACATGAACTTCGTCCAGTTCTTTTTTCAGCGTACTCAGCCCCCTCAGTATCTCAGTGGTTCAAATGCGCCGAACCCGCTATCACTTCAGCGTTATCCATCTACAGTCACCAACTTCACTGCCCCCATCGCGTCGAGGAAGCACAGTGCAGCCTGCGGCGTCTCGCCCAATAATTGCTGAACCGCAGCAGCGTAACGCCTGATCTGCGCGCTATGCTCATCTAGGGCGTTTGCAAGGGCGTCAGCATCTCGAATCTCGTCCGTCTTGAAGTCCATCAGGCGCCAGGCGCCATTCACCCGGTACAGCAGATCGATTCGGCCGGAATCAGAGCCCCATGTTGGATGCGGGCGGGTATAGGGCACCTCATGCATCCGCTCGGATGCCGCCTCAATCTCGAGATGAACATTATGCTTCCGGAAACGCCCGAGCAATTTCTCAGCCTCGCGGATCGCTCGCCTGCGCTGCCCGGGATCGATCAGACCATGCGAAAGCGCTGTCACTTCAAGCAACGGCTTCAGCGCAGCGTCGCCCGGGAAAGACCACGAACGGATGGCTTCGTGAACCATGGCACCCACGACCACAGCCGGCGGGTGCAGCCGCTTTCCCGTCGCCCGCCAATCGCGTTCGAGCTCCCTGGCCATGTCCTCGTCCATGCGCTCATCACTAACAACCGCGAGCGGGGCGTAGAGGCCCTGCGCCTCAGACTCGGGCCATGCGGCTTGAACTGCCTGCTCCGCCTCCCCCGGCTCGAGTGCAGCCGCGACCCAGACTCCGACCTCGCGGCCATTGGGCAGCCTCGCCTGCGCCCATCCCCCTGTCCCCTCCCCCAGGCTGTCCGGATTTAGATCGAGCACCTCCAGGAAGGATTTCATCCAGCCATCGGCAGTCAGCTTCCCCCAACGCAGAGAGAGATGGCCATTCAAGATTAGCCGCTCTCGGGCGCGCGTCGCCGCAACATAGAGAATCCGGTTTTCCTCCTCTTGAGACTGCCGCTGGTCGAGGTATCTTGCCAGGTTGTAGATCAGCGGTGATCCCTCAAGGCGGTCAAATCTGAAAGCAGGTCCCGTCTCGGGGAGCAAATAAGCGAGCTCGGCTCTTCCCAGCGGCTTGCGGGAGGTATCCGCCAAGACGACAACTTCAAACTCCAGCCCTTTCGCTTTATGGATAGTCATCAATCGCACAGCCCCAAGTGCTTCAGCCGGCGCCTCCCCCTCCCTCGCACCCACTTCCCGCAGCGTGCGCAGGTATTCGAAAAACCCCCGCACCCTCACCAGGCCGCTGGTGTGAGCATCCTGCAGGAGCTTGTCCAAGTTGCGCCAGAGACGGATATGAGACGCAGCGAGAATGGCGCGGTAGTCGGTTGCATCCACGATCTTCTTGAGCAATTGGGCGACGGGGATGCGGTCCACGAGCGGGCGGAACTCAGCGAGAAAATCCCGAACCCGGGCAGCTGCCTCCTGATCGGCTTCTCCGAGGTAATCCAGATTACCCTCCAGGGCGGTGAGAAGGGGCTGCGGTTCACCGGAGTGTAGACGTAAAAGGTATAAGCCGGGATCGGAGATACCGAAGGCAGGCGAGCGAAAAAGCCCAGCTAGCGCGGCGTCATTCGACGGCTCGCTCAGTGCCCGCAGAATATTGAGCACATCCCGAATTTCCGGCCGATTATAGAATCCACTCCCCGCCACAGTGACGAAGGGGATGCCCGCATCTTCGAGCGCTTCCTCATACTCCCCGAATCCGGTCGAAGCCCGGAAGAGCAATGCCACGTCGTCGTAGGCGCTTATCTCACCGAGCTCCTTCAATTCAACCAAACGCCTGGCAAGAGCGCGGGCAGCTTGCGGCCGTGCTTCCCCGACCCCTTCCCCAGTTCCAATGATCAATTCGGTGAATGGCAGGACGACAGCCAGGTCAGGCTCATCTCTATCGGCGATGAGCGGCGTATAGGGCACACGGTACAGATGTTCGGGATCATCATCCTCGCCGAGGATGGAGGCGAGCAGTCCGTCCATCTCCTGTAGTAATCCGTCGTGGGTGCGGAAGGTGCGCTTGAGTTCGAAGTGCTCCCCGCGGTGCGCCTGCAAGTCGCGCTGGACCCGGCGGAAGACACTCACATCTGCCCCGCGGAAGCGGTAGATGCTTTGCCGGGCATCGCCGACGATGAAGAGCTTTCCCTGAACTCCGCCGCACAGGGCATCGACAATCTCCCGCTGGCGCTCGTTCGTGTCCTGGAATTCATCAACCAGGACCGCTTCGATCTCACCCGCCCAGCGCTCGGCGACAGCCGGGATGCGTAAAAGTCCTAAGGCGCCCGATTCGAGATCGTCGAAATCCAGCGCGTGGAGGCGGTCGAGCGACTGAGCGTACTGATCCTGAACCCGCTGGAAAAGCGCCCTGATCTGTGGCAGGGCTGCAGACCAGGTCTCCTCGATCTCTGCGGTCGGCGGGGGGTCGGTGCTCTTCGCGCCGCCGAGCCAGGGTGTGAGACGTTCGTCGTAATGCAGTTGAAGATCCGCTTGGACGGCTTTCGCAACCGAATTTTTAGTGCCCGCCCCGCGCTTGAGCCCTTCGCGGCGCATGAGAAACAATGCCGCCGCTGCCCCGAAGAGGTCGTCCTTTTCAAGCCCGGCCTCGGCTTGCTCCCACAGTTCGAGTAGGTGTTCGATCCGCCCGGCAAGTGTTGCCCCAGCATCCGCCTTTAACCCTCCGGATTCGTGCAACTCCTTCAAGGCTCTAATGCCAAAAGCAACGTCTTTGTATTCAACGAAAGCATTGACGGCCTCACGAAGTGCGGCTTGTGCCCTCATCTCCAGGTCGTCGTTATTGAAAAGCATAGCTGCGTCAAGTCTGCGGTTCAGTAAATGAGCGAGTAACCTTCGGAGTGCATGCGCACTGAAGACCGTATACAAGTGGACCATGTCCGGCTCATCGAGCGCCCAGAGCAGCACATCCTCGACCGCCCGAGCTTTCAGGGCTGCGGCAGCTCCTTCTTCGATGACGTCGAAGCGGGGATCGATCCCGGCTTCAGCGGGATGCGCGCGCAGGATTTCAGAGCATAGGCTGTGGATCGTGCCGATGCGGGCTGCGTCCATACCGGCTTCAAGGTCCGCCCAGTGTCTTTTCTCGCTGGCATCTCCAGTGGATTCAGCCCGTTCACTCACGGCCTTACGCACGCGATTGCGCATCTCGCGCGCTGCTTTCTCGGTGAAGGTAATCGCCACGACCCGGCGTGGTGACTTCCCTTCTTCCAGCAGCCGCACATACCGCGCCACGAGCGTGCGCGTTTTCCCCGTCCCCGCCCCTGCGGTGACGATGACATCCTTGTTCAGGCATTCCACAGCTTTGCGCTGCTCGCCCGTCAAGTTGACATCCAGGTAATTTGAGCTGTTTTCAGTCATAGAAAATGATTCCCGATCTCACGAGTGCATATGTTGTTGGTACTCTGTCCAGCGTGACAAGCTCTTTCCAATTACATCTTGTCCCTAAACAAATTCCACAAAGCGGCAAGGTTGGCTCGGCATCGATTCGAGAGAGACAACGACCCATCCAGGGGGTACGCTCCACGCTGCGCTCTGAGTGCTTCGCGAGGGGAGTAGAGTCCCCCGGAGTCCCCCCGGTGGGGGGACAATAGGGGGGAAATTTTAGATCACCCCCACCCCTCCCGATACCGCCAACACCAGCCCACCACCGGACAATACGGAGGGCAGCCTCCCTCAGGAGCAGCGGGCGCATAATCGCCGGCGCGCACCCCCTCGACAAACCTGCCCACATGTCTCCTCGCCAGCTCCATCGCCCCCTCGGGTCCCTCAAAAACTCCTTCATCTGTGAACGCTTTGAAGGAGCCCAGCTTCAATGCCCCGGCCTTCGCCCCGCGGATCGTCCAATAAATCCCCTCCACAGGCTCGCCCAGCCCCAGCGCATCGCGTGCACCCATGGCGTAAATCGCGAGCTGCAGCCTGCGGCCGCTGATAAGATCGTTTTTGGAAAGGTGACTGCCGCCGGTCTTGTAGTCTAGAATGCGCACCTCGCCCTTGGCGTTGCGATCGACGCGATCGATCACCCCCCGAACGAGCACATCATCACCCTCAATCTCGATCCGCAATTCAGGCTTCCCCTGCAAACCAAATACTTGCTCATACGCATACGGCCGCCACCCCTCAGAAACCTGCCCCAACGCCGTGATCGTGACCTTGAGAATCTCGAGCAGCTCCTGCTGCTCAAGCGCCCACAAAGCCGTTGGCCGGAAGCCGTACTTCTCCGGTGCTTCGGTAAAAGCGGCTTCCGCTACCTCAGGCAGGGCGCGCAGCACCGCCGCCGTATCTGTAGGATCCTCTACCGCCGGATAAACCTCTTCCAGCACAGCATGCAGCACCAACCCCAACTGCGCCGCGTCGTAACCCGGCTCAGGCGGATCGCGCGGATCTAGCTTTAAGGCGGACGCGGAGAGGAAGAAGAAGGGGCAAGTACCGTAGCTCTCCAGGCGGCTGGAGCTCCAGACGTGGTCCAACCCATATGTTTTTCGGATGCGTTCAATAATGGAGGAAAGATCCCCCTCGTGATCCCCGTCAGCTTCGCGTGCCTGCCGTTTAGCCAGTACATCGCGCGCCGCCCGCAGGCGTTTCCAGCGCGGCATCAATTCTTTATACTCCGGCGGCAGAGCGCCCCTGCGCACACTCCAGAAGAGCAGTTCCTCTTGAGAGCCCGCTTCCGCCAGCGATCGCGGTTCTTCAGAACGAACCCTCTGCGGATCCTCCGCCAGGGTGGATCCTGCAGCCCGCCAGAAAGGAGAAGCCTGCCAATGCTCACCGTCTTCAGCCAGGTACGGACGCGTGAGCAGCAGGAATTGATCCGCACGGGTCACCACCTGGTAGAAGAGACCAGTTTGCTCACGCCCCAGGCGATGTTCAAGACCCAGCTCCTCACGGGCAGCATCATTGAAAAATGGATCCTCGCGCTCCACCTCCGGGAAAAGCCCCTCCGAAAGCCCCAGAACGGCAACTGCTTTAAAACGCAATCCGCGCGCATTCAGAACCTGGAGAACCATAACTGAAGGCTGGCGCCAATCGAGCGGCGCTTCGAAATAAGCACTCTCCAGCGCAGACCGGAGCTCGAGGGTGAAGGTCCCATACGCCGCCTCTCGCTCTCCAGCCACCGCCTCGCCGAGCACGAGCGCCCGCAGCACTTCCCTGAACTCGAGCGCCGCGGCGCGGTCGAGCAACGTCTCGCAGCGTTGGAAGAAGGACAAATCTTCCAGCAGGTCTTCGAGCCATGCGACCCATAGCGTGGTGGTTCTTGCGTCCGGCGGATTAATGCGATCGCTGAAAGCCTTCAGCGCCTCCAACAACGCTTGGGCTTGTTCGCCGCGCGGCAGGTTCGGCCAGAGCGTTGCCTCGTCGTATGAGCGGCGGGCTCCGCTAAAGCCCGAGGCGAGGCGCTCCAGCGCCCCACTCCATTCATCCAGACCTTCGATGATCTGTCCGTGGAGGCTGAGTTCATCCAGGGCGATGGTGCCTTCATTGGTGAAGCTAAAAGGACTCAAGTCAAAGTACGGGGAAGATAGCGTATCTAGCATGCCCCGCCGCGGCCAGTTCAAAAGCGGCAGGGTGAGTAATTCTAGCAATGCGGTAATACCGGGAGCGTCGGGCAGCGGATCGCCATGGGCGAAGCGCAGCGGCAAGCCGAATTCAAGCGCTGCTTCGCGCAGCAGGGGACGGTAAAGCTCCGGGTTGGGCGTGACGATTGCACATTCCTGCAGACGGAGCCCGTCGCGCACGATGCGAGCTTTGATCCAGCGCAGCGCTTCGCGCGCTTCGTCGGCTGTCGTGCGCGCCTCGAGCTGGGTGATGTGTGCTTTTCCTTGAATAGACGCTGGATCTGGCTCGAAGAGACCGGCTTCGAATTGAGCCAGGGGTGCCGGAAGATGCACGTCCTCATCCAACCGCTCTATCACGGCTTCGGGAAGCGCCGCATGCAGCCTTTCATAGGAACGCTTGAAACGACGGAAAGCGATGCGGTCATTTTCGGGATCGCCGGGGAAGGTGATCAGCACCTGCGGTACACGATCGCCGAGCAGCTTGAGCGCGGAAAGCTGAGAGCCATGGAAGGAGTCGAAGCCGTCCACGACCAGCAGCGGCCAGTCCGCGCATAGGTCAGGATCCGCCTCGAGCGCGGCGACCGCCAGCCAATTCAGCCCTTCGGGATCCGCCCAGCCAATTTCTCGCAGTTGTTTCTGGTAGCTTTCATATAGCAGGACGAGCTCTTGCAGCGGCTTATCTTGCTTTGCAGCGAATTTGATAAACGTCTCCGGCTGAACTTGCGCTCGTTTTAGTTCACCGAAGCGGTCCTTCAATATGCTCAGGAACCCGGGCTTACCGGCGATCTCCTGGAAATGGGAGAGCTGCCCATCGCTCAACGCCTCTTCAATCACGCCCCGGATCAACCGCTGGAGCACCGCATCCGACGCCAAGGGGACGGGTTTGCCGGCCAGCCGCAGGATCTCGTGATACAGCGTGCCGAAGGTGCCGACCTGCACGCCAAACGCCCCGCCCGCATCCACCATACGCCTGTTGAATGCCAGAACCTGAAGACTGTCGGGGAGGACTACCCAGGCGGGAATACCATGAAGCCGTTTAACCGCTTCACGGACGCGGGAAATGCACGCATGTGTCTTGCCCGTCGCTGGAGTTGACAGCAGGATTGTCGGAGCCATTGCCTTCGCCAGCCCCCTTTCTAGATCCTTTTGTAGCACTTACCCGCCAGAAGGACAACTGACGAATTGAGAAAATTGTGGTTGTGAAGGTTGGGTGC
>SOIH01000243.1 GCA_004376895.1 Anaerolineales bacterium
CAAATTTTTTGCTATGATGAGAGAGCTGGCCGACCAACCGGAACCCCCCGCCTTTCCTTCGACCCCCGGAACTGACGGGGGTGAGATACCAGGATGGTATAGGCGTGGGGAGTAGTCAGGACAACAGGCGAAACTACTGGTCGGTTTCTTCTATCAAGCCAGTAGCTAAGCGAGAGGGAAGAAGGTAAGAATTCCGCCAATCACACCGTCAAAGGTTCAAGAGCGGCGAAATATTCTCCCTCTTCTTCTCCTCCTATCAAAGCCCCGGGCAAGCCCCGGGGCTTTGGGTTAAGTGGACCATAGAGGCACAGATTGTGAGGGGGAGAAGGGAACGTGTGGAGGAATGGATATGGTTGTTTCTTCACATTTGTTCTGCGGGATTTCCCGCACTGTGGATCTCGCAATCTCAGCCGGGTGCGCTCAAGTAAGACTTCGATGTCTGTCGATGTCTAATGAATGATGGTCGATTTGATGATATCAAAGGCTTAGAAACGATCGGCTCATTGAAAAAGCATTCAGGAGCTAAGTTTACATAATTAAAGGAGTTCAATTGATGGAGACGAAACCAATTCACATAACCGATGCCGAGTTCGAGGAGAAGGTTCTTAATGCGGAACTGCCAGTTTTGGTAGATTTCTGGGCGCCTTGGTGCGGACCATGCCGCATGATCGCTCCGCTCTTGGATAATATCGCCGAGGATTATGCAGGCAGGGTTCTTGTGGTAAAAGTCAACACCGACGAAAACGCCGATCGGGCGATGCATTATGGAGTTCAGGGCATACCGACGCTGCTTGTTTTCTCAAGGGGAGAGCTCGTCCGAGAGCATGTCGGCGCGGTGCCGGAGCCGCATCTTCGCGAGCTTGTCGATGAGGTTCTTGAAATCGCCATGGAAACAATCCCCAGCTAATTGTTCAAGAACAAACCCCTTCTCTTTTGCATAGCCGATAAGGTTCGACTTGCTGGAAGGGGTTTTTGTTTATATTAGCGACAACCGAAAAAGCTCATCCCGACAAATGCGCTTAAAATCTCAGAAGAAGGAGATCTGGATCCGAAATCGAGCTGATGTTCCACCAGCTCAGATCGGTTCAATGTTCTCTTCAACCCAGGAGTTGTACCTCCGGGTTATTTCCAGCGTGTACGGTCCTGGCCTTCCCTCCCCGATAACACGGCTGTCAATTTTCACGATGGGGACCACGCCTCTGCTGCTGCTGGATAAGAATGCCTCCTGCATAGACGGGAGATCCTCGATCGTGACAGGGTGGAGATGTAAAGGCAGCAGGTCATGCGTGATATCCAGGATGATTTTACGTGTGATCCCGAAGAGCACATTATCACCCGCTGTCCACAGTTTTTCATTTTTTACAGCGTAGAAGTTGCTGCTAAAACCTTCGAACAGCTCGCCCCTCGAATTGCAAACGATCCCCTCGTAGATATGTTCTGTAAGCGCCTTGCTCGCCTCCGCTCTTAATCCCATCCAGGCGTTTGATTTGGCGCGTGGGTTTGGGCGGGTGATGCAATGCGCAGCGACTACAGCTCCATTCGTTAATATCTCGGTTGGGACCTCTTTAAGCGATTCAGCTGCGAGAAGGATTTGATTCGGGTTATCGCGGGAGATAGTTATGCGGAAGCGCGCATTTTCATAGCCGCCGGCGGCCAGGGTATCTCGCAGCGCTCTGCGCAGACGCGCACGATCCAATTGCAATGGGATTGATTCCAACTCTGCAGATTCCTCAAGTCGATCTAAGTGTGCATCCAGCATCACGGTATTCGTGGCGTAATATGTACGCGCGACGGTGTAGATTCCGGCAGGCTCAAGCCTATTAAGGTCATCGAGCGAGTGGACTCTATAGGGTGCATCGATCAGGCGCTGATCTTCAAGTAGAAGTTTGGTTGGTATGATCATCGGCGGGCAATGTAACCTCGGACGTGGCTCCTTGTATTTATCGAACCTGTGATTTCCAATCGGTTCAGGAGTTCTCTCTATCCCCTCGCGGAAACGAGAATGAACCTTATTCTATCTGCTAATTGTCGCCATAAAAGAGGATTTGTCATATTCGTCTCGCGGGTTACCGGCTTGTGTCGTTTTGCGCGTGGCATGATGCGGCGCGGCGCTCTCAAGTGTGATTTGGGCTGCTGAGATCGTCTGAAACAGTGAGAAGACGAAATGTATCCGTCAGGTGTGTATTCCTAGCCGCTTAAACTTGAATCGGCTTCAGAAAAATTGCTGTGATCAGCCCAAGGGTTAGTGATAAGATACATAATCCCGGTCTTCAGTCCGGTGGTGTGCAGCTTAAAACACGACGCATATCGACCTATTGCACCGACGGATCATCGCCGCGCGTTCCAAGTGTCAACTGCCTATCGGTTTGTGTGCGATTTATGCTTGTAAAGTGCTAAGAGCAGGAATATCTAGCAAATAGCGGGAAGGATGAAGGAAGCATGCTGGAACTAGGTCTCATCCTGGCGTTCTATACTGAAGGTGAAGCGGCATCCCTGGCTTACCGGGCTCTAAAGAAGCGCGGAGCTCGGCGAGTCGCGCTGCTCAAAAAATCCGCTGACGGCGGCGTATCCATCAACAAGGCGACGGGCTTCTATGGATTGATAGGCGGAATTCTTGGTGGGCTACTGATCGGCTTGCCAACCTTCCTGCTCGCCTGGCGCTCGGGGGGGCTTCGACTTGGTGTTGGTCAGCTCTGGGGCAGCGCGATCCTTGCATTGCTTGGGTACGCGGCTGGTGTGGTCCTGGGGCTTTTTCTCGTACGCATGTTGGATTTGGGGATAAAGCGCGATCTAACCGCTCGTTACGCGAGCTGGATCCTGGAAGACGAATTTCTCATTCTGCTGCAGCAGGATATCGAATCACTCAGGTGGGCGATCCCAGTTCTACGTGAATATGGGGAGATCCAGCCGACCGTCTTTGCCCTCCATCCTGAACGGAGGTATCCATTCGCAGACGATCGGTTTGAGTTGGTCCCGCTTCCCGCCCCGCAGATTCAACACCACGCAGTCAGGCTGGCGCAAGAGCATAGCGTCTCCCTAGGTGGTCGGAGTGACATCTCGTGTCTGCGCCGGATGAAAGAAGCCCGACAGGTTATCCGATCGGTCCGCAGAGATTTGGCCGAAGCGGAGAGGCTAGAACAGACCATCTCCCCCTCCGCTGAGTGGATACTGGACAATGAATATCTGATCCAGAGCCACATTCGCGATGTTCAGATTAATCTGCCGAAGAAGTTCTTTTTCGAGCTCCCCGTATTGGTGAGTGAACAATATAAAGGCCGCCCGCGCGTGTACAGTCTGGCGAAAGAACTTGTGATGCACACCGATGCACGTCTTGACCGCCAGAATATCGATGAATTCCTATCTGCGTATCAGTCGGTTTCAAACCTCACAATCGGCGAATTATGGGCGGTTCCGATGATGCTCCGCATCACGCTGGTCGAATCGATTGAGCAGATGGCCATCCGGATGATGGTGGAGTTGCGGGAGCGGGAGCAAGCTGATTTCTGGGCGAATCGATTGCTTTCGACGGCTAGGCGAGATCCGGATCAGATATTCGCTGTGTTAGCTGAGCTCACCGAGGATCAACCGAACCCGAGCGCATATTTCGGCTCACAGATCATGGGGCATCTCTATGATGAGGATGCTGCCTTGGTCCCGATGCAAAGCTGGCTGGAACGAACACTACGTGGTCCAGTTGGCGAGATCAACCTACGCGAGCAGGGGCGTCAGGCTGCGGAGCAGGTGTCGATCGGGAATGCGATTACGAGTCTGCGGCAATTATCCTTGCTCGATTGGCGTGAAGTCTTCGAACACCACAGTGCGGTGGACAAGATATTACAGCGCGATCCGGCACGCGTGTACCTCGATATGGATTTTGAGACGCGCAACAGGTACCGGCAGGCGGTGGAAGAAATAGCCCGTAGGGGCGAGGCGTCGGAGGAGACAGTCGCGCACGCGGCGGTTGACCTCGCGGCGGCATATACTTCTCGGCCGGGGGGGCGTTCGCGCGAAAGCCATATAGGCCTATATCTTATCGGCGCCAAGCGAGGTGAATTCGTGAAGAGCGTGGAATGCAGCGAACCGCTTCGTTTCCGACTCCTTCAGTGGGTTCGCCGCCATCCCACCGGGATCTACCTCACCTCGATCGGATTGGTCAGCGGGCTTATCGCAACACTCGGCCTCATGATCGGCGCTCAGGGGATGTCGCCTCTCCTCCAATTCTCCCTGGGGGTCTTACTGCTGGGTCCCTCGAGTCAGCTCGCGGTTCAGATCGTGAATTACCTCCTCACGCGTCTCCTGCCGCCGAATACGCTTCCGAAGATGGACTTCCGACGCAGCGGTATCCCCGAGGCGTTCAGAACGTTGGTCGTTGTCCCGGTCCTGCTGCTCGATGATGAGACGCTTCAGGAGGACTTGGAGAAGCTCGAAATCCGCTACTTAGCGAATCCAGAAGCCAATCTCATCTTCAGCCTTTTCACGGATTACAGCGATGCGCTTGAGCCTCATCGAGCAGGCGATGAAGCTATGCTCCGGAAGGCGGTCGATGGAATAAAGGACCTCAATCGACAATATGGCTCGGATCGCTTCTACCTTTTTCATCGCGAACGCACGTGGACGGAATCTGAGCAAAAGTACATTGGTTGGGAGCGGAAGCGCGGCAAACTTGAGGAGTTGAACAGGCTGATCGCTGGTGGTGTGGACGCCGGTAAAGTTGAAATCGTGCGTGTGGGCGACCCGCGCCGAATTGCGGATGTGCGCTTCGTAATCACCCTGGACAGCGACACACAGTTGCCGCGTGACATCGCACGGCGGATGATTGAGACACTGGGACATCCTCTCAACACCGCGGTTTTAACCCCTCAGGGCGAAGTCGTGGACGGGACCTACACAATCATTCAACCCAGGGTGAGCACATCGCTGCCCAGCGCGACCCAGACATCCTTCAGCCGTCTCTTCACCGACCCCATCGGCATAGACCCGTACACAAAGGCAGTATCGGATGCCTATATGGATCTAGCCGGCGAGGGTTCCTACCATGGGAAGGGGATCTACGATCCGCGCGTATTCGACAAGGTGCTGCGCGGCCGCTTCCCTGAGCAATTGCTCCTCAGCCACGATCTGATCGAGGGCGCGCACGTCGGTGTGGGGTTGGCGAGTGATCTCGAGCTGTATGATGATTTCCCGCCGGATTATTTGACCTTCACGCGTCGGCAGTACCGCTGGATTCGAGGCGATTGGCAGATCGCCGATTGGATACTGCCACACGTGCCCTCGGCCGAGGGAGGCCGAGTTCCCAACCCGCTTTCCTCCCTGAACCGATGGAAGATCTTCGACAACTTGCGGCGCAGCATGGTCCCTGTGTTCAGCGTAGCGCTGATGGCTCTATCATGGTTCATCTCACCCGCAATGGGCAGTGCCTCGACGATCTTGGTGGGTGTGGTGCTTCTGTTCCAACCGTTGGCGCAGCCGCTGACCTGGGCGACGAGTCGCCGGGGTTTACGCTCGTTCTCACCACGGCAAATAGCGCATGATATCCGGCGCTCCATCGTTGATGCCGCACTACTACCCCACCAGGCCGGTCTGACGCTGGATGCGGTCGTCCGGGTTCTGTATCGCCGATTCGTTACACATCGAGGTTTGCTGCAGTGGACGACGGCGCAGATGACTCAATGGCAATCCCACAGCCAACTGCCTCTATTCCTGATCCACATGGGTTCAATCAGCCTATTCGCATTGGGGGTGGGTTTATCGCTCTTCATGCTCTCGCCCGACAGTCTACCTATTGCCAGCCCATTTCTTCTCCTGTGGTTCCTCACACCGATCATTGGCTGGGGCATGAACGCCAAACCTGCTGCCCGCTCGCAGAAACAGACATTGGCCGAGAGCGATCTGCGGATGCTGCGCCGCATAGCGCGCCGTACCTGGCGTTATTTCGAGGATTTCGTGGGCGAGGAGACCTCCTGGCTGCCGCCTGACAATTACCAGGTCTCGCATAAAGACCAGCTTGCAATGCGGACCAGCCCGACCAACATCGGCCTGTGGTTGTTAAGCGCAGTAAGCGCGCATGATTTTGGATATCTCACGCCCGACCAGGTGATCGATCGCCTCGGAAACACCCTGACCACGCTTGGCAGACTTGAGAGGTATGAGGGCCATCTCCTGAATTGGTACGACCTGAAGACGCTCACTCCGCTGGAACCCAGATACGTGTCCGCAGTTGACAGCGGAAATCTCTTGACCTGTCTATGGACTCTAGATCAAGGGATCACGGAATTGCTGGATCGTTCGCTCCTCAACACCGGACTTACCGAAGGTCTTCTGGATACGGTTGAGGTCCTGGCGCGCGAACTGAAAACGGAGCAGCCCGACAGCAGGTTTCCGGAGCTGGAGCGGATGATGGCTCTGCTACATAAAGCCCCAACGCGTTTGGTGGATCGCATACACATAGTGCGCGACATGCTGACCGCTGCGCTGAAGCTTGCCGATCACTTGCGCGAAAATGCCGGGCTTGAAACCGGTGCAGCATATTGGGCACGGCAGGTCGAGAGGATGTGTTCAGCGCGCATCGATCTGATAGACCGATACCTTCGCTGGGTGGAGATCCTCGATGAGCAGCAGGGGTGGATTGAGTCGCTGGGGGGCGATGTCAGGAAGGATATCCACTCCGCTTTACAAGAAGCCCCCTCTCTCAGGGCGCTCGCCTCCGGCGATTCCGACGCCGAGCAGGTTATCGCCTTACTCACCCGAGCTAGGGAAGAACGTTCACAGGATGTTGAAGGATGGCTCAAACGGCTGGATGAGTCATTCTCGGATTCGAAGCGGTTAGCGGGCGAATTGTGTACTCAGGCGGAGACGACCGGCGAGCAAACCCGCAAGCTATCCCGCGAGATCAACATGCGTTTCCTTTACGATCCGGAGCACAGACTCTTCTCGATCGGGTTTAACCTCTCCCAGGGTAGACTGGATAGCTCGTTCTACGATCTATTGGCGAGCGAAGCCCGCCTGGGCAGTTTCGTCGCCATCGCCCGTGGCGATGTCCCCAACGAACACTGGCTCTCGATGCACCGCCCTTATGGCACGATCGGCGGCAGGATGGCGCTTCTGAGCTGGACAGGTACGATGTTTGAGTACCTGATGCCGCTGCTCTTCCAACGCACCTTCTCCAATTCTTTACTCGACGCAGCGGCGAAGGAAGCCGTGAGGGTACAGATTGATTACGGCAGGAAGCGAAAGGTGCCGTGGGGAATCTCAGAATCGGCTTATGGAGATCTGGACCTGAACAAAACCTATCAATATCGGGCTTTCGGCGTCCCCGGGTTAGGTTTGAAGCGCGGCTTGGAGGAGGACCTCGTCATTGCACCCTATGCCACGCTGTTGGCGGTGAGTATCTCGCCTGAAGATGCCGCCTCCAACCTGCGCAGACTCGCCGCGGACGGTCTGATGGCAGACTATGGCTACTACGAATCCATAGACTTCAGCCGCCAACGTGTGCGGGAAGGTGACCACGGGGTGATCATCAGAGCATATATGGCCCATCATCAGGGGATGAGCTTTCTTGCGCTGACCAACTTGCTCCACGAAGGATCGATCCAGCGCTGGTTCCATGCCGATCCCCGCGTTCGAGCGGCAGAGCCGTTATTGTATGAACGCATCCCGGTTTCGCCGCCGGTGCATCACATCTCTACACGTGAAGGACCTCCGTCGCGGGGATCAATATCCGCGATCGCACCTTCGGTCAGCAAATTCAATACACCCCACACAGCAATGCCGAAAGTGGAACTGCTCTCCAACGGCAGATACGCCTTGATGGTGACGAACGCTGGGGGCGGGTACAGCCGATGGGGCGATTTCGACCTGACGAGATGGCGGGCGGATACGACGCGCGATTCTTGGGGTACATATTGCTACTTTAAGGATTTGGGTAGCAACAAGGTTTGGTCCAACACCTACCATCCGGTGGACGAAGACTCCGAATCATATCAAGTGCGCTTCTCCATAGATAGGGCGGTGTTCCGCCGTTCGGATAATGGGATCGAGACCGAGACGGAGATCGTAGTCTCTCCGGAGGATGATGTTGAGATAAGGCGTGTTACGCTTATCAACCGCACGACCCGCACGCACCAAATCGAGGTCACAAGCTATGTCGAACTTGCCATGGCTCCACACGCCGCCGACCGTCAGCACCCGGCATTCAACAAATTGTTCATCCAGACCGAAGCTGTCGCTGCTCAGAGCGCGCTGGTTGCATCGCGCAGAGCGCGCGATGACGATGATCCACCTATTTACGTCGCTCATCGTCTGACCTTCGAGCACGATGCCGAAGCAAGTATGCAGTATGAGACTGATCGGGGAATCTTCATCGGGCGGGGGCGCTCCAAGATCCATCCACAGGCGATGAGTCGTACTTTGACCAACAGCGCCGGCTACGTCTTGGATCCCATCCTGAGCCTGCGGCGGCGTGTAATACTGCGACCAGGTCAGCGTTCCCAGTTCTCACTGATCCTGGGAGCGGCGGAGTCGCGCGCGGGCGTTTTGGCGCTCATGGAGAAATACGGGGAACCCTCCGCGGTCTCACGGGCGATGGAATTAGCCTGGGTCTATGCTCAGCTTGAGTTGAGGTTGCTGCGGATCCACCCCGATGATGCCCGCCGTTTCCAGCGGGTGGCGGCGCACATGCTCTACCCCAATGCACAATTACGACCGCCGCTCGAACGCATTCAAGGCAACCAAAAGGGCCAATCTTCACTATGGTCTTACGGCATCTCTGGCGATCTGCCCATCGCAGTTGTGAGCATCGGGGAGGTGCAGGATATCAGCCTTGTACGCCAGATGCTCCAAGCGCATACCTACCTCCGTCAGCACGGCCTGGTGGCCGACCTCGTCATCTTGAATGAGGAGTCGAGTTCATATGAGCAGCCGCTCAATGAGCAGATCGAGCGGTTGATCCAAGCCAATTCGATGTACACGGGCGTCGAGCAACCTGGGGGGGTGTTCCTGCGCAGCGCTGACCAGATCCCCGAGGAGGATTTGAAGCTCATTCTTGCCACGGCCCATATCTCCCTCGTTGCCGCTCGTGGTCCTCTACCACAGCAATTAGGGACGCCCTCTGAGAGCGTTGAACTTCCGGAGGAGATACGCACGAAGCGGGTGACGGAGGAACCATCCGCGCGGCTTTCCTTCATGGAGCTTCCTTACTTCAACGGCCTGGGTGGCTTCACGCAGGATGGTCACGAATACGTGATTTATCTGGGTCCGCAAACTCATACTCCCACGCCCTGGGTGAACGTCATCTCTAATCGCCATTTCGGCACGATGGTCAGCGAATCCGGTGTGGGTTTTACCTGGTATGGCAACAGTCAGCGGAATCGTCTCACCCAATGGTCAAATGACCCCGTGCTTGATCCCGCCTCGGATGCGATCTACATTCGCGATGATGAGAGCGGAGTGTATTGGAATCCCACGGCGTTGCCGATACGGGAAAGACCGGCCTATCGGGCCAGACACGGCGCCGGCTACAGCGTTTTCGAGCATAACAGCCATGCGATTGAGCAGGAGTTGACGGTTTTCGTCCCTCAAGATGATGAGGGTGGGGAGCCTGTTCGCCTCCAGATTCTGAAGCTGCGAAACGATTCATCCAAGATCAGGAAATTGTCAATCTTCTTTTATGTTGAATGGACCCTGGGCGAGAATCGGGAGACATCTCAAATGCACGTTGTCACCCAATGGCAGGAGGGCGATCAGGTGTTGCTCGCTCGCAACGGCTATCACCCGGACTTCCCTGAGCAAGTGGCCTTCGCGGCGATGAGCCTGGATGCAGTTTCCTACACAGCTGATCGCGCGGAATTTCTCGGACGTAATGGGACAATGGCGAAGCCGGTAGGGTTGGCGCGCACATCATTGGGGGGGCGTACGGGTGTGGGCTTGGATCCGTGCTCGGTGATTCAGGTTCAGATCGAGCTTGCTCCGGAGCAAGAGACGGAATTGGTTTGCATCCTCGGACAAGCGGACTCAGATGAGGAAGCCGTCCGAATCGTGCGCACATACCGAGAGAATTTGGCGGTTCATGCATCCCTGGAAAGCACCCGGAGTTGGTGGGATGAAATTCTAGGGACGATCCATGTGGATTCGCCCGAGCTTTCGATGGATTTCCTGCTTAACCGGTGGTTGTTGTATCAAAGCTTGAGCTGCAGAATCTGGGGTCGCTCTGCCTTCTACCAATCCGGCGGCGCGATTGGCTTTCGCGACCAGCTTCAGGACATGATGGCTTTCCTTTACACAATGCCGGGTATTGCCCGAGAACATCTTTTACTAGCTGCCAGCCGTCAGTTTCGGGAGGGAGATGTGCAGCACTGGTGGCACCCTCCGAGTGGCGCCGGCATCCGCTCCCGGATTTCGGATGATCTGCTTTGGCTTCCCTATGTTACGGCGCAGTATGTCCGTGTCACGGGCGATGAAGCTATCCTTTCGGAGAGAATCCAATTCCTTGAAGCCAGACAGCTCGAGGAGGGTGAGCATGAAGTCTTTCTCGTCCCCGACGTCACAGTGGAGCGGGCCAGCCTTTTTGAGCATTGCCGCCGAGCGCTTGAACGCGGACTAACGGAAGGACCGCGTGGATTACCGCTCATCGGCACAGGGGATTGGAACGACGGGTTGAATCGGGTGGGGGTGGATGGCAGAGGTGAGAGTGTCTGGCTGGCATGGTTCCTGGTTGATGTGCTGCAACGGATGGCCGACCTCGCGGATCGCGTTGGCGAGGACCTCCTGAAGGTGCAATACATGGAGCGGGCGCAGATCCTGGCTGAGCGCATCGAGCACGAGGCCTGGGACGGGGAGTGGTACATCCGAGCGACTTTCGATGATGGGACCCCGCTCGGATCATCTATGAATGAGGAAGCGCGCATCGATTCGCTGCCGCAATCTTGGGCGTTGTTGAGCGGAGCGGGGAACCGTGAAAGAGCGAGCATCGCCCTTGAATCAGCCTGGAGGCAGCTTGTGCGCGAGGATGATAAACTCGTCCTGCTTTTTACGCCTCCTTTCGATAAATCGCGCCGGAATCCCGGGTACATCAAGGGATACCCTCCGGGCGTTCGAGAGAACGGTGGCCAGTATACGCACGGATCCCTGTGGTTCGCGATGGCGATGGCGCGCAAAGGAGACGGCGATCGGGCAGCGCGCCTGCTGCGCCTGATGAACCCGATCGAGCAGACCAAGGAGTCGGAAAATGTGTGGCGCTACAGGGTTGAGCCATACGTCGTCACGGCGGACGTGTATCATCTGCAAGGGCGCGTTGGACAAGGGGGATGGTCATGGTATACAGGGTCGGCGGCCTGGATGTATCGCGTGTGGCTTGAAGAGATGCTCGGATTCCGGCTTGAAGGGGAGCGGCTGCACCTGGATCCGGTAATCCCCAGTTGGTGGGATGGGTTTACACTCACTTACCGTTATGGCGATGCAGCTTACCGCATCGAGGTTCAGAACCCGGATCATGTCGAACGGGGCGTTCGATCGCTTGAGATGGACGGCCGTCCCCTAGAAGATGGCACCATCCTGCTCGAGAGTGATCCCGTGAAGCACAGGATCCGTCTCGTTTTAGGGGAGGATTCCTCCTGAGCGGAGTCCGAGCCCGTTGAACTTTCGCGGTTCGCATCCCCTGGCTGATAAGCAGATCAGCGGTTGGGCTTTGAATGTGAGATTTCACCTTTACTGTCTGGCGCGGAAATAGAGCCATGGTATAATTTTTAGACGGCTTGAGTGGCGCTGGGGGATACCTTTGTATGCCTATTCTTTCAACCCGAACGGATGGAGGAATGGACACAGCGTCTGTCCTGTATACTGCTTGCAACATATCCCAATCAATAAAACTTCTAATTGAAGCTATTGAGAAATATAGCTATTCCCTTTGGTCACTACGCGGTGATCCAGCATCGCTGCATTTTTCTCCAATGACAAGCGCATTGCGCGTGTCGATCCTCTCTCAACCACGCGATCCCCAGCTCGAACCTCCGCTTGAGAGCATAGTCGGAACTGCTCACGTGGTTGCCATCTCCCCAATCCGAACCCGAATAACTTTTGTTTGTGATAATCTCATGGGAGATCTTCTAGATCAGAAAAACAGGCCACATCTTTTTGATTTCTATGAGTTCTTTGCCAATTTTGCCGAACTGAGGGGGGTCATCCTGGCGGATGCCGAGACGGGCGGGAAAACGAGAGTATTTGGTGAGGTGAACGAGACCGGCCCGCTTCCGGCATGACAAATTTATGAACTGTAAGAAAGAGCCGATCGCGCGATCGGCTCTTTTTTATTAATTGTGGATCTGAAGTAAAAAGAACAGGAATTGGCGACTTTATGGAAAAACACAAAGCTTGCTGCGGTTATGCAAACTAGGTGAAGCTAATTCACAAGGTGGACTCATGCAGTTCCGATACCCGGCGAAGCGAGATTGTGCTCCCTGGATACTAGCTATTCCCCGAACCAGATATCCTGCCCGATGCAAAATACCCGGTCCGAATCAGCGAATTCATATAATACGGAGTAGCGGAAATGGAATAGAAGAAAATGAAATTCGAAATCCCCTTCAGGGAGCAATTCTATTGCCTTCTCTGCACCGATTCGGAATCCAATACAATCGTGGGTCATCGAGCGGATTCCGAACGATCCAGCGACCCCGCCACGTCCAGCAACGAGCATCCCTGACAATTGAGTTAGGGCAATAAGGCTGAAAATTGTGATTATGAAGTATTTACGGGTCGGCTTCGAAAAAGAGGAACCTTTGCGATTATCCATGTATTGTCTGTGGGCTAAAGCCAACTCGCTTGGCGACCAAGTTCAACCATAGGGTACATACGTTGGGGAACAATGCGAGATTCAATGGTATTTCCGCATGATCCGGCTACGGATTGTACATCACCCCATTCGTGCTTCGCAGATATGCCCATTCTGAATACGGTAAAGTCGTGATTAGGTTCTCGAGCAAGGGGTCGATCGAATTGAGTGCTGCGTTACGACATCGTGTGGTCACATCACCCGTCGAGTACAGACAATAGGAATCGGTTGATGTGAAGAAGGGAGTTCCACTCGCCCGATCGAAATAGAGCAGCGTCACGCCTGCCGGATAATCGTACATGGGTGGGATGACAAACACGGCTGGTCTGGCAATAAGCCATACGGCGACAAAGAGGAGAAGAAAAAAAAGAAGGACTGATTTCGCCATTGCGCACCTCTTACGATGATTATCTATATGGTACGGTCCTCTATATATATTAAGCAATCGCCTTCAAGTTCTATCAAACCTCCACAGGACCTAAATGACCCTGGATGGTCTCTTCTAAATGACCGAGGAATCTTAGGATCCTATGTAAGGAAGATCGGCGCAAGGACCGTTGAAATTGGCGTTCAATCCCTCGACCCATCCTTCGATATTCTGGCCTATATTTCCCACGCTCATGTCAATCCGCAGCCAGCCGTCCGCCGACTTTCCAACCACCATTGCGTAGTCTGCGGACGAGATTAAGTAAAGCACATCGGCGCCGGGTAGCGGTTGAGCAAGGAGCGGCGCGTCGGTCATAAACATGTTGAAACATATACCCGGTGGAGGACCGACGACGATGGGGAGAGAATCACAATCACCTTCGAGATCGATGGCTGGTCCCTCTTGAACCCAGCGGTGATGGAAGACGCCGATGTTCGCCGCCTGCGCGTACCCCGGGTCGAAACCAATCCACCCGTCCTCGGTGCGCGCGGTTGCATAGAGTGACTCTCCAACCGGTAGATCGCTGAAGGGCTCTGCTTGCAGGCTTGGTCGGTAATAAGCGGTGATGACACTTGAAGCCGAAAGCATACATGCTTCTACTTGGGAAAAGCTCGCAGATAGTGCTACTACTGGCTGAATCTCTTGCCAGGTCTCCCCACCGTCGACGGTCTGTACGAGCGCAATCTCTTCACCAGCGCGCGCGACGGCCCATCCACGATCATGATTGATGAAGCTGAATTGACCTTCCCAACTCACGATCTTCACTCGCTCCCATGTCAAACCAGAATCCAGAGTTCTAAAAACCTCCATCCCAAATGCCCAGCCGAAACCATCCGGCTGCATCGAAAGCTCGCCGCCGGGGAAGGTGCTCGCCTGCCATGTAGAGCCGCTATCCTGCGTTGTGTACGCGAAGTCTAAAGTGCCTCCACTAGTTAAGTGGCAGGTCACGATCAATGTCCCCCTACCTTGGGCGAGGAGATTGGGGGAGCGCGTTCGGCATAGACTGGATTGCAAGAAAAGGTTGGGTATGCTCATCGGAGGGGGGAGGACGAGCCGTTTCCATGTTTCACCTCCGTCGTTCGTCATCTCGAGGAAGACACCGTCAGCAAGTTCGAATGGGCATTGGCTGGTCATCCAACCGTGCTGCTCATCGAGGAAAGTGATTCCCGTGTGGTGGCACGCTGTCACGCTATCCGGGGGATCAGCCAGGACTTCCCAGGTGCTGCCGCTGTTTTCCGATCGTAGTAAGTAGAATAAATGGTGCCCCATCCCTACGACGCCCTCAACGAAAACCCAACCCGTTTGGGTGTCGACAAATATCACGCTTGGAGGTGGTTCGTTGATCTCAAGCCTTTTATCGAGCTTGCCTCGTGTCCAGCTTGTGCCCCCATCATCGGTCCACCAAATGCTCACGGAGGCTTCGCCACCGTAAAACTCGGCGGGATAAAACAGAACCCAGGCTTGATAGAGATTTAGGAAAGATCCCACAGCAACTTTACGTGCGGGGACTCTGGACTCGCTGGGTTCAGGCGGAGTGATGTCCGCCCAGGTTTCACCGCCATCTAATGTGCGCAAGACATGATCGCCCGGATCTTGGTCGCCGCCGATCGCCCATCCACCAAGCTCCGTGATCATATGGATGAATGTGATTATCACCGGTTTGCCAACTGTGAGCGGTGGGATAGGCGTCACGTTTTCCGGAACTGGCACTGTGGGTTTGTCACGTGCAGGCTCGGGGGGGGTAGGGGAAGGTGTGCTGGTTTGAACGCTCTCTGTGACCGAAATGTCTTCCGCTGTCGGGGATGGCGAATCCGGTGGAAGTGTGGTTTCGGACGGCTCGCAGGCTGATGTGAGAAGCAGGAACACTAGGAGTGGGATTAATCCATGGCTGGTTTTCATCGAGCGCTCCTCTCTCGAATTCTGGTAACGATCACTTTCCTGGAGACATTCTGGCACTCTGGTCTCATGATATCACCCATCAGGAAGAAAAACATACAGGCGGTCTGGTGCTGTCGCGAGAATTCCCATTTACCTGGCAATTAAGCGCAAAGCGGGTGAAGAGTGAGGTCACCAACTTGTCTCGAGCCTGATAATCCCTGAAAACAGAGGCTTTAGCCTGGTCAAAGTACTCCCATGATATGGGAAAGTTGGGTGTCGTCATCGGTCTCTCAAGTTTTAGCGGATTTCCGAAGCGAGTGTCCCCGGATGCTTTAGTTCAAATCTTTCGAATTATCACAGTGGAACATCTTGGAATAGAATTGCGCCTTATGAATATTCCATTTTGTTCAATGGAATAGTATTCCCAAGCGAGGATCAAGGAGAACGATATGCCTGGAATCATATGTCCAATTCGCGGCGGACCCAGCAGCCAACCAACGATCAAACGAGCGATCGCTCTTGCCAAGGAAGAAAACCTGGATTTGCATTTCTTATTAGTTGTAAATCTGGATTTCCTGACGTACACAGAGAGCAGTCGCGTCCGGCTTATCACAGAGGAAATGCACGAGATGGGGGAGTTCATCTTGCTCGCTGCGCAGGAAACCGCGAGTGCGGAAGGCATATCGGCGGAGGCGGACGTTCGCCAGGGAGATGTGGGCGAAGAAATCATTGGCCTGGCGCAGGAACTAGAGGCGGACTTTATCATCATGGGCCGTCCACTCGGGGAGCAGGAAGAGGATGTGTTTTCCAATGATCGGCTGGAGCAGTTCATCGAGCGTATTGAGAGCGAGAGCGGCGCCAAAGTCGTCCTGGAAGATGAGGTTGAGGGATGAGCGGATCGTTTCGCCACTTCACGCTGGCTTTCCTTCTTCTTTTCATCATTCTAGGACTTATCTTGCCAGGAGAAAACATCCAGGCCCAGGGGACGGATCCGGCAGTGCTTATTATTGGCAGCGTGAAGGATCAACAGGAGCAGCCCGTCGTAGACGCGAGGGTCGTGCTGGCGATAGATGGCGAAAATAACCCATTGACTGAAGCTACAACCCAGGCAGACGGACGATATGCTCTGGTCCTCCCTAAAGCGTTCCCAGACACCCTATCGGTGCACATCGAACGCTCACATTTTCAAGAGTATTCGCTGCGATTAAGTCTGAACGAGATTCGGGAGCTCGGTGCCGGTGAGACGATCGTAATGCAGGATGTTACGCTGCAGCGTCTAATCAACCCGGCGTTCTGGGTAGCGACCCTGGTTTTTGTATTGGTCCTGGGGCTGATTGCGACCGGCATCATCCACAACACACTCGCCGCTCTCGTGGGCGTTACAGTTCTTTTTGGGGTCAGCTATCTGGGCTCCCCCCTTTCTGATGGCCTCTTCATTTTTGACTTCACGAGTTCGATGCGATATATCGACTGGAACGTGATCTTCCTGATTATGGGTATGATGATCGTTATCGCGGTCGTCGAGAATACCGGGATTTTCCAATGGTTGGCTTTCTTCGCTTATCGCGTCTCGGGCGGACGCACCTGGCTTCTGTTACCGATCCTGATGTTGATCACAGGCATAGCTTCCGCTTTTCTCGATAATGTGACGACCATGCTTTTGATGACTCCGATCACGGTCCAGATCTCCCTGGCGTTGGGCATCAACCCGCTGGCGCTGCTCATTCCAGAGGTCATGGCTTCAAACGTGATCGGGGTAAGCACTCTGGTCGGGACGCCGACCAACATCTTGATCGGTTCGTATGGGAATATATCCTTCAACGACTTCCTTGTGAATCTAACGCCGGGCATTCTCATGGCCTTCGTCGGCTTGTTGGTCTACAGCTTTCTCGTCTATCGCCGTGAGTTGGCAGTTGCGCACGACGCCTCACCACTCTTGATAGAGAAGTTGGCCGAGCGGGGGCAGATCACAGAGCCCGAGCAGCTCAGGAAAGCGGCCGTCGTATTCGCCGGCATGCTCATCCTTTTCGTTATTGGTGAGCAATTCCACATGCTGCCAGCTGTTACCGCCTTGATGGGCGCAACCGTACTATTGATCTGGATCAGGCCAGATATCGAGGAGATGATCGAAGCGGTCGACTGGACGACTCTGGTGTTCTTCATGTCCTTGTTCATTGTCGTCGGCGGGATTCAGGAAGTCGGTTTGATCAGCATGATCGCGGATGCAATCGCTCGGATGGTCGGTGATAGCCTATTGCTGACCATGCTCGCTGTCACCTGGCTCAGCGCATTGCTTTCGATGGTCATCGCCAACATCCCCTTCACTGCGGCCATGCTGCCGGTTATCGCTTTTCTCACCGCGACGGTTCCGGGCGCTGACAGCAAAGTACTCTTTTTCTGTCTCTCTGTGGGAGCGGCAATGGGCGGGAATGGCTCTCTGATTGGTGCATCCGCGAATATGGTCACCGCCGGTATCTCCGAAGCTGCAGGTTATCCGATAACCTATTCGTACTTCATTAAGAAAGGGTTCCCGGCGCTGCTCATCACCGTCGCTCTGGCAATGGTGTGGCTGTTGATCCGGTTTTTGTAATCGGGCTTCGTCACCGGGGT
>SOIH01000226.1 GCA_004376895.1 Anaerolineales bacterium
TCTTGCTGCGGGGCTTCGTTGTCACTGACACATACTGATATCGTGCTCGAGATGAGTGGCAATATACTGTCCAATGCGCGCGCGCGGGGTGCGGATGTCATCGCGCTCGCTTGCCCACTTTGTCATATAAACCTCGACGGTCGTCAAACACAGATGGACGTCGATGAGACCATGCCAGCGCTTTACTTTACGCAGCTCATGGCCATAGCTTTCGACATGCGGCGGGATGCCGCTCTTGAACGTAACATGATTGACCCCCGGCCGTTGTTGAGGGAAAAAGGGCTTCTCGACATTTAGCGTTAGAACACGTAAGGACCCTTCGGAAAACGCACTCGACCACACAGGAGTCCTCATTGACGAATGCGTCCCGGCCGCGCGGTTAACTTTGACTTAACAATATCAACTTCATTGACTCCAGATAGATAACCAATCCTGAGACAGGAGAGAGGTGACTCAGATGAAGATCGCCGTAACTGGCAAGGGTGGAGTAGGAAAAACGACTTTAACCAGCCTGCTCGCTTATACATACGCTGACCTGGAGTACCAGGTTCTGGCTGTCGATGCCGATCCCTCGCCATGCCTCGGTGCAGCGCTGGGATTCCCTGACGACCTGCTCGCCGGGTTGACGCCGATCGCACGTATGGATGAGTTGATTTATGAACGGACCGGCGCTCAGCCGGGAACGACTGGCGGTTTCTTCAAACTAAATCCGCGCGTCGACGACCTGCCCGACCGTTTCTCAGCCGTCCAAGGTAACATCCGCCTGTTGGAATTGGGAGCAGTCGAGATGGGTGGTTCTGGCTGCATCTGCCCCGAAAGTACGATGCTGCGTTCACTCATCACACACATTCTCCTGCGTCGAGATGAGGTCGTGCTCTTGGACATGTATGCCGGTGTAGAACATCTCGGTCGAGCAACAGCCGACTCCGTCGATGCCATGATCATCGTCGTCGAGCCCACGGCACGCAGCATCGCGACCGCAACCCAGATCAAATCCCTGGCACAGGACCTGAAACTCGCCAAGCTTTACTTAGTGGGGAGCAAGCTGCGCGATGAGGATGATCGAGCTTTTATCATGTCTCGTTCCCCCGGTCTCCCTATCTTGGGTTATCTTTTTAATGATGAGCGAGTGATCGAAGCTGATCGGAAAGGCGTCCCTGTTTACAACCTATCGCCGGAGTTAACTGAGGAAACCCGGAACATCGTTAAAAGCCTTCAATCTGCCTAATCAAATAATACCGGGTGGGTTAACTCACTCATTCATTTATTAGCTTCCTGATGCTGTGTGAGCTGACCAGTCCACTTTTCCCTTGGATAGCGGATACAACTCCTATTTTAAGTAAACTCTGGGGCTGTCTCCGATAAACGAGGACAGCCCCCAATAGCTCATGCGTTGTGAGTGCCTGATCTAATCCCTCATCTCACCTAACAGATTCGAGGCAGCATTTCGCCTGCAAGCACATCAACGACCCGAGTTCCCCCGATCGCGGTCTTCATTAATACCCGGCCCGCTGGTTCAGCCGTCACCTCCCCTATCCTCACTGCCTTTTCGCCAAGAGGATGAGCATGCATGGATTCAAGGACTTCTTCTGTGTATTCAGCCGGGACGATGGCGACAACCTTCCCTTCATTCGCCACGTAGAACGGATCAAATCCCAGCATTTCACACGCGGCCATCACCGGAAGTGTGATCGGAATGGTAATTTCGTCGATATGAATAGAGACTTCACTCTGTCGCGCGATCTCATTTAAAGTTGTCGCTACGCCACCGCGCGTAGGATCCCGCAAAACATGAATCGATGGACAAGCTTTAAACATGGTCTCAATGAGCCCGTTCAATGGGGCTACGTCTGATATGACATCAGCTTCAAATTCAAGTTCGCCCCGTGCGGCGAGGACCGCTATGCCGTGCTCGCCTACGGGACCGGAGAGCAGGACAGTATCACCTGGTTCCGCCTTCGCACCTCCGACATCCCGCCCTGCAGGAATGACACCTACGCCGGTAGTGGCGATGAAAATACCGTCTGCCTTGCCCCGCTCAGCGACTTTTGTGTCCCCCGCGATTATGACTACCCCTGCTTCATGCGCAGCGGCTTTCATGGACTCTAGTACTTTCTCGAGGATGAAGATGGGCAATCCTTCTTCGAGGATAAAGCTTGCAGTCAACCAGAGCGGTTGTGCTCCCATCACTGCAAGATCGTTTACGGTCCCTGCTACCGCCAGTCGACCGATGTCACCGCCCGGATAGAATAACGGGGCGACGATGTGAGCGTCCGTGCTGATCGCCAGACGCCCCGATTTAGGGAGTTCCACAACAGCAGCATCATCACCACGCAGCAAAGCGGGGTTCTCAAGTGGGGGGTAGAAAGTCCTTGTGATTAAGTCCTGGGTCATTTTTCCCCCGCTCCCGTGTCCCAGAACGACGATATCATCATGGGCCAATGGGCGTGGACAAACCAACCCGTGGATCGTAACCTGGTCTTTTTCTTCACTCATCAGATACCTTCTCTGGGCTCATGGGGTTCTGCTGCCAGTCGCAAGCGAAACTTGCGCACTCCAAATTGCTAGGTTTCTACGCGTCCGTAGCGATAATAAGCGGCGCAAGCGCCCTCCGCTGAGACCATTGTCGCCCCTAAAGGTTTTTCCGGTGTACATTGCTTACCAAAAGCCTCACAATCATGCGGCTTTTTTAACCCCTGCAGGATCAAGCCAGCGATGCAAAGCGGCGATTCTTCCGCTTGAATATCCTCAACATGAAAGCGTCCCTCGGCATCGAAGGCGGCAAACTCCGACCGCAATTTCCATCCGCTTTGGGGGATCACCCCAATCCCGCGCCATTTACGGTCACATGTTTCAAAAACGCGCTCTATCAAAGCCTGCGCCGGCTTATTTCCCTCAAAAGTCACTGCTCGCGTATAAGCGTTCTCAGCAGCCACTTCCCCGCTCTCCAATAACCGCACCACATGCAAGACTCCGCGCACAATATCCAACGGCTCGAAGCCCGTAACGACAATCGGAACGTTATACGTCTCCGCGATGGGTGGATACTCCCAGTACCCCATCACGGCGCAGACGTGCCCTGCTGCGAGAAATCCCTGCACCCGGTTGTGAGACGAACTGAGAATGGTGTGGATGGCCGGGGGGACGCGAACGTGCGATACGAGCACGCTGAAATTATCCAATCCCAGCGTTTGAGCCTGCGAGACGCTCATCGCATTAGGCGGCGCGGTGGTCTCGAATCCAATGGCGAAAAATACCACTTCGCGATCCGGGTTCTGCTGAGCTATTTTCACAGCATCCAGCGGCGAGTACACGACGCGGACATCCCCACCCGCCGCCCGCACAGAGAAAAGATCCTGCTCTGACCCCGGGACACGGAGCATATCGCCGTATGATGTGAAGATCACCTCCGGACGGGAGGCGATGGCGATCGCCTTATCGATCAGCTCCAAAGGCGTCACGCAGACGGGGCAGCCCGGGCCATGAACCAATTCGATTTCAGAGGGTAGAAGCTGGTCGATACCGTAGCGCACGATGGAGTGCGTTTGACCCCCGCATATCTCCATCACCACCCAGGGTTGAGTGACAGTGCGGCGAATCTCATCCAAAACGCCTTTCACCAGATCAGCGTCACGGTATTCGGTTACGTATTTCACGCTGCGCCGCCTTCCGGACCAATTTCTTCACCGATGTCCATAATCTGGCGCAACAAGTCGAGTGTCTCTTCTGCCTCTTCTTCGCTCATCTGATTGATGGCGAAGCCGACGTGCACAATGACGTACTCCCCTATCTCAACCTCCGGGACATATTCCAAACACACCTCGCGCTTCACACCGCCGAAGTCGACCTTCCCCATTTTTAAACCATTTGCTTCATAGATCTCATTCACCTTACCGGGTACACCTAGACACATCCGCATTACCTCCGCTTCGTCGACTGTAAGTTCATTTCACTCCCCTACAGAACTCGTCATTATCTTGTGGGCCGCGATGGCAGCTTGCCCGAGAGCCAATCCGCCATCGTTTGCTGGAACCTTACGATGGATCAGGATTTCGAAATCATCCCCCCGCAATAGATCAACAGTCCTTCGCATCAGGAACATATTCTGCCACACTCCGCCGCTGAGGACGACCCGATCTAATCCGCACTTCTCACGAGCGTTATTACAGATTTCAAGGACCGCCTGAGCAACTCCATTGTGAAAACGCGCCGCGATCACCCGCATCGAAATGTCTTCCATCAGGTCGCTGACGATGGAACGGATAACCGGGGCAGGATCTAGCAATCCTTCACGGATGCCAAATTGAAAGGCTCCTGTTTCGTCCCAGTCCGCCTGGGACTCGAGTTCAATGGCCGCTTGCGCCTCGTAGTTGACCTCCTGCCGCAATCCGATTAACGCGGAGACAGCGTCGAATAAGCGGCCCATACTAGACGTTTGCGGGCTGTTCAACCCGGTCTCGATCTGCCTTGCGACCACGCGCTTCTCTTCTTTGCTCGCTGCTTTTACAGGAGGAAGATCATCGCTCCAGGGAAGCCCAGCCTTATGGAGCCATGCCAGCGCCAATCGCCACGGCTTACGCACGGCGGCGTCGCCTCCTGGCATGCGCATGTAGGCTAGATGGGCGAAACGCTCATATTGCCGGTAGGTAGAGATCAGCACCTCACCGCCCCAGATCGCCCCATCATCCCCATAGCCCGTACCGTCGAAGGCGACTCCGATAACGCTCTGATCCGCCGGCAAGTTGTGCTCTGCCATACAGGCGGCGATGTGCGCATGGTGATGTTGAGCTCCTATGGCCGGTAAATCATCGCGCTCCGCTCGTTCGATCGCGTAGCGGGTTGCCAGGTAATCGGGGTGTAGATCGTAGGCGATTGCCTGTGGGCTAACCCGGAATAAGCGTTCGAAATGGATGATTCCATTTTCGAAAGATTGCAGGGTCTCATAGTTTTCCATATCACCGATATGGTGGCTCAGGAAGGCATAAGTCCCCTTCGTCAGACAGAAAGCGTTCTTCAATTCTGGCCCTGTGGCTAAAATGGATGGGCCTTCCCAGGCGAGGTTAAGAGGGAAAGGTGCATAGCCGCGTGAACGGCGCAGTAGATAGTTCCCACCATCGAAGGCGCGCACTACAGAATCATCACAGCGAGTGTGGATATCGCGATCATTCATCAAAAATGCGTCAGCCAAGACAGTCAGCCTGGTGCGAGCCTCGTCATTATCCGTGGCGATCGGCTCCTCACTCAGGTTGCCGCTGGTCATGACCAGCGCCTCTGGAAAACCTTCGGCTTGCTCAAGAAGAAGTTCATGCAGCGGGGTGTAGGGCAGCATTAACCCGATCGTGTTCTGCCCGGGCGCGACAGCAGCGCTGATTGTTGATCCGCTCTTGCGATCGGCGATCACAACCGGACGTTCCCTCGAGAGCAGCAGGTCCCTTTCCGTCTCACCAAGTTCACAATGATCTCGGGCAGCATCGATGCCATAAACCATGACAGCAAAAGGCTTGTTAACACGGAGCTTGCGACGTCTCAATTCGTTTACTGCTTCGTCATTCGTCGCATCACATGCGAGGTGGAACCCTCCCAGCCCTTTAACGGCTAAGATTTTCCCCTCTCTTATCAACAGCCGTGCTGCTTGAAGCGCATCTTCCCGATCAGCTCGCCGAACGCCGTTATCTTCCAACCAAATCTGCGGTCCGCAGTCAGGACAGGCTACCGGCTGAGCGTGGAAGCGTCGATCGCGCGGATCGTGATATTCCAAGGCGCATTCCGTGCACATCTCGAAAGGTGCCATCGTCGTATTCGGTCGATCGTAGGGAATATCCTGGATAATTGTGAAGCGCGGCCCGCAGTTTGTGCAGTTAATAAATGGGTAGCGGAAGCGTCGGTCCGTTGGATCGTATAGTTCACGGCGGCAATCCGCGCATAGACTCACATCGGGCGAGATCGGTTGGGATGCATCCGTGAGCGACTTAGAGGGCAGGATGGTGAAATCCGGATGTGGACCGGGGTCACATGTCTCTACCTCGATGGAATCGATCCTTGCCAACGGGGGGGCGTCAGTTCTCAAAGACGCTATGAATGTATCCAGCGCGTTCGGAGACCCGTCGACCTCGATCTCGACCCCAGCCGAGGTGTTGCGCACCCAGCCGGTCAGTGATTGTGCTTCGGCTAGAGAGAAGATAAACGGGCGGAATCCAACCCCCTGAACCACACCTTGGATGTGAATCCGAACTCCTCTCACCTCACTCATTGAACAACTCGGCGATGAGCCTCCATTTCGGCTTCCACCCAGGTCAGATAAACATCCAGCCCTTCACCCGTACGGCAGGAAAGCGGGAAAGTCACAAGGCCAGGGTTGAGAATCTCCACGCCCTGCCGGAAATACTCCATGTCAAACTCAACATAGGGAAGGAGATCAATTTTGTTGATCACCAGCGCCTCTACACCGCGATACATCCCTGGATATTTATAGGGCTTATCGTCCCCTTCAGGCACAGAGGCTATGAGCACACTCTTATGAGTCCCGAGTTGGAAGCTCGCCGGACAGATGAGGTTTCCAACGTTTTCAACGATAAGCAGGTCTATCTTTTCGAGAGTCAGTTCTGATAGAGCCCCCTGGAGCATGATCGCATCGAGATGGCATTCCCCTCCTGTGTTGATCTGCACCGACTGCGCGCCTGCCGCGGCCGCACGGTCAGCGTCGATGCTTGTCGCCACATCGCCGTCAACTACCGCGAGCTTCAGCCTGCCTTTAAGCTTTTTTATCGTATGCTCGATGAGTGAAGTCTTGCCAGCTCCCGGCGAGGCCATGAAGTTCAAACCCAGTATCCCGGCCGAATCGAGGGTGGATTGATTCTGGGCGGCGATATGATCATTTGCACTGAGTATCTTCTCCACAATTGGGATGCGCTCTTTCATGCCGCCCCTCCCTGTAGACAGATCAACATTTTAGGTATCTACTCCACTTCAATTGCTTCCAGGCGGAATTCCTCTCCCGCCACAATCCGTACGTCCCGGCTGCCGCATGCAGGGCAGCTCAGATCGAGCTCCTCGGGATGATAGACCTCACCGCACGCCTGACAAGCGATCTCGATCCTGACACGACGAAAGTGCAGCACCGCTCCCTGCGCGGCTGAGCCGTCGCTGACGATATCCCAATAGAACTGCACTGAATCATCCACGATGGAGGAGAGTTTACCGATAACGAGGTGGATATCTGTAATCTTCTTCGCCTCGGCTTCTGCAGCATGACGCAGAGCGATCTCAAGGATGCTCTCCGTGATCGAAAGTTCATGCATTAGACCTCCGGGTTAGTAGCATATCCGCCTCATGTAAACCGCCAAAGTGGAATATGTCACCTAATATGTACGAATTCACTCCAGATTAGGATATATCACCGCGGTTATTTGGAACCATCCACCAGAGAATATTGTACCTAATGAAAGCGCGACCGCACGCCTGATGGTACCAGTGCGTGCGGTCTTGAGAGGATGAGATGTAATGCAGATGGTGGCGGGTTGAACTTGTAGGTGGACTTCTATGGGTAAACCCAATCGTCAAACAGCGAAGTCAAGTCGCAATCACACTTCTCCTCAGCGAGGCGCTTGAAGGCGTCCCCCGTTCCGATATCCCACTTATATTCTTGTGCATACGTCTTGATGAAATCATCAAACACGCCAATTCCCATCGCGTTTGCTAGCTCTGAGATGAAGATCGGGCCGCGCCCGTAGACAATCGCACCGTACTCGCGCCCTTCGTATTCGCCTGCGGGTAACCCAATGGGGATATCAACCCCATCGACACGATCCCAGCGGGCATACCAGGAAGAGCGATAACTTTCCGCCGCTGAGGAATCGTACGTATCCTGGTAATACAAACCAGTGGCGTATTGCGCCAAAGCTTCGTCGAGCCATGGTTCATCAGGCTGATCATTGCCCACCATGTTATAGAACCATTGATGGGCAATTTCATGTGCGACGACAGATTCAAGATACACCCGGGATGGAAGACCGCCGAAGACCTCATCCGGGTCGTACAACCCGAGGGCGATGCCCATCGCTCCTGGATACTCAATGCCCAATGCCAGCATCGGGGTGCTCATCAAATCCATCTCACTATAAGGATAGGTGCCAAACCTGGAGTTGTAACTGCGCAATGTATTAACCGAGATCTTCAAGACCTCATTCGCGCCGGCCTTCCACTCGGCAAGAGCATAGCTGTTGATCGTCGTCTCGCCCACCTTTTCGCTCGTAACCGTGAAATCATCGCTCGCAGCCAGATAAAAATCGCGCGCTGGTCCATTAGCGAAGGTGAGTGTCTGGGTATCCCCGGCGACCGTGCGCTGAACACGCACGCCGCTCGCGACCACGACCAGATCCACAGGTGCATGTACACGCACAAGGTAGAAAGCAGCGTCGTTGTATGTCAAGTCACCATTCATCTGTGGGACAGCAGCATTCCACCCTTCATCATCATAGACAGGGATCATCGGATAAAATGTATCGAGCACCAGGACATCTTCAAAATAACCGAAGAGACCATAATAATCTCCCATTTCCCTTGGTATCTCTATATTAAAATCGAGCTCAAGAACCACACTTGAATTTGGCTCCAGCAGGTCTGGAAGCTGGACATACAGTGAACTATCCACCTCCTCAAGCCGCGTCTCAACTTCTTCTCCGTCCACGGTTACATTTGAAATGATCGAGCGGCCGCCCGTAACATTGGGGTATAGTCGAAAGTAAACAGCATCCAGCGATGTGTCCTCTTGATTCGTGAAGAGGACAGCTTCATGCCCGCGGATCAGTTTGAAGTCATCCGCTATTGTGAATTCAATGTGGTATTCCGTTGCCCCGGGAAGTTCGTCGAGGATCCCTTGCTCTGAGGACACCAAATTCGCACGGAATAACTCGCGATCACCCCATGCTGCATCAAAGATATCCTGCATCTCCTGGGTGGGCTCACTTGTACTCGCCGGCACCGGGGTCTGGCAAGCCGCGAGAGAAAGCATGACCAATAGCGTAAAAAACCTTAGAAGCGTTAGGTTTTCCCGTGTACGCATACCCTTGTCACTCCTACGCTGATATCCACGCTCCACTTGTATCACTCTATATACACTTAACATCCATAATCGGTTTGAATTTCCAGAACCCTCGACTGAGGGGCTTCCTCACTCGCCCGGTCAGAGGCACACATTTAACGTTGCATCATCCTCGCGAAGTAGATTCTTTTTCAAGCAGGCGCTGACAACCACTGCGTTCTTTTTATGCGCGTTCTAAAGATGTGCTTTTCGCGGGATATCTTTTCCTCCCGCACTCTCTCAAGACATTCATAGGGTATGATGATGGCATGCAGAACGAACCCGTATCATCGCTCGACGAAACCCCTCAGATCGACCCGTCATCCGGTTTGCGCCACCTTCCCCGAGAATTGCGGTCACGTTATCTTCGCGTCTTGTCCTTCTTCACCGCTGTCCTGCTCAGCGTGCTGTGGTGGGACATCATTCTCCGGCGAGTGGGACTGCGCCGCCTATCCAAAAGGACGGCCAATAGGCGCTACCGTCGAATCGCGCAACGCTTCAGGTCCCTCGCCACACGCCTGGGCGGAGTGTGGATCAAAGTAGGGCAGTTCCTCTCCTCACGCCTGGATGTCCTGCCGGACGCCATCACGGACGAACTTTCAAACCTGCAAGACGAAGTCTCCCCTGAGACATACGAAACCATGCTAGGCGTAATGGAGAGCGAGCTCGATGGCGCGATAAGCACGCTCTTCGCTTCGATCGACGAGCAACCGCTCGCCTCCGCCTCCCTCGGACAGGTCCACCGCGCAAGCTTGCCCAACGGCGATGCTGTGGTTGTAAAGATTCAACGCCCGAATATCCACGATGTGATCCATACGGATTTGGAGGCGCTGGGATGGGTTGTGCGTTGGCTCAAGCGCTATCGCCCGATCACTCGCCGCGCCGATCTTGATGCGCTGCTGGAGGAGTTCAGCAACACACTGTGGGAGGAGGTCGATTATTTAGCAGAGGCCGACAACGCGCGGCGCTTCGCGATGATGTTCGCCGAAGATCCACAGATCCGCATCCCCGAAATATATCCCGACCTCACAACCGAGCGCGTCCTTACCCTCGAGGATGTGTACTTCATCAAGATCATAGATTTCGACGCGATCGAGGCCGCCGGCGTCGACCGAGCGCAGGTAGCGGACCGACTGTTCCGCAATTACCTGCGCCAGATTTTCCTCGAGGGGTTTTTTCACGCCGACCCCCACCCGGGAAACCTGTTCGTTGAACCGCTGGGGCAGGGTAACTGGCGGCTCGTCTTTGTCGATTTCGGCATGGTCGGACATCTCACACCCGAGATGAAAGGCGGGTTGCGAGACCTGGTAATCGCCGTAGGCACGCGAAATCTGGACCGGTTGATGCAGGCATTCAAGACAATGAGGGTGATCCTGCCCGGAGCGGACCTGGATCGCATCCGCCAGGCTGAAGCCGCGCTGTTCGATCAAATGTGGGGGAAGAGCATGCGCGACCTCACGAGAACACACCCTCAGGAAATGCGCAAATTCGCCTCGGAGTTCCGCGATGTTCTCTACGAAATGCCCTTCCAAGTGCCGTCCGACATGATCTACCTCGGTCGTTGCGTCGCCATCCTTTCGGGAATGTGCACAGGGCTCGACCCCGACTTCAATCTGTTTGAAGGGCTGCGTCCTTTCGCAGAGCAGTTACTTGCCGAGGATGGCGCCGACTGGCTTGGCGAGTTGCTGAAGGCGCTTGGGGAGCAGATTCGAGTTCTCGCCACACTCCCGAAAAGGCTTGATGCGACGCTGACCGTGATCGAACGCGGCGACCTCATCGTGACAGCGAAGGCATCCCCTGAGCTTCAAAAACAGCTATCCCGCCTGACTTCGGCTGTATACCGGCTGGTGGGAGTCGGAATATTCGCCGCCTTCTTGGTGGTCGGGAGCATCCTGTATATCAATGAGCAATTCGTGCCGGGGATCATCTTTTTCAGCCTGGCATTCGTATCTCTAACCTGGGCGCTGCTTAAACCGTTGAGGTAAGCGGCATGTTAGGAAACTTCAACTGGGGAACAAGACGATGGTTGCTGCGTTCAATAAAAAAACTGATATTGTCCTATTAAAAAGACTCATCGTTAAGAACGACGAGGCTTTCGGACAGAAATGCACGCTCATATGGCTCTAGTTAGGGAGTACTTCGGACTACATACGCCCCAACGCGTCATCGATCAGACCGCGAATGCCCAGAAGGATCTCACGCCGTGCGACCTTGCGGTGCTCTATGAACTCCGGTGGAAATAGCGCCCGCATGCTCTCACGCATTTCCGTACGAGCGTTGCTCATGTGCTGGCGAACTTCTTCGGACGGCTTGTAATTCCTCTTACTCCGCTTTTGCGACTTTTCTTTCTCGGCCATTTCAACCTCCATACCAATTGCCCTTGACTCTCATTATACAGCAGGAGGTAACAGATATGTTCTGGCGTGCTTATAAACTGAAGTTAAGTCTACTCAATTGCGCCCAATCTCTTTGGATACCCCCCTCTCAACTACGCAAATTCCTCTGTACTGTGGCTTAATTCCCGACCTCGACGCTGGTGAATGCAATAACCACAGGCAGGTTCGGCACGGTGTCTATATAGCGCAGGAAACGTTGAATTTCATCCGCATCCTTAGCGCGCAGATTATCTGCCCAGCGGAAACTGATCGTCTGATAGAGCAGCTCTACTTTTACTGTGAGGGGTCCTGCTGCTGAACCGATGTCCACCGCGTATCGAATGCTGTCTCCGCCTCCCTGGAAATCATCGTCCTCCATTGCGCCACCGCGCACGGCGATGTCCTCATAGGGTGATTTCTTCTCAAAACCATCTGGTAGAAGGCGGTTGTCCTTGCGGTAACCCGCGGCATGCAGGAGGGCGGTCGTGATCTCCCCCTCTGTATCCCGCATGATCGTTTCGTAGATCTGCACCTGGTTCGGCTCAACAATCGCCAGATAATGCTGTTCCAACAGTGTGGGGTCGGCGTCGTTATCGTTGCCAATAATCGAGCCATCTCCGTTAAAGCCGCCCGATTCAAAAACCGTCTGTCCGCTGCTATCTAGAACGGTGAAATGCAGCCATGCCCGTCGGGAAGGGTAGCCGGTTGGGAATTTGTGCCCGGCCAGGTTGCGGACAACGACGTCGGCGATGACGCGGGATCCAGAGAGACGCACATCCTCGAATTCCACTGTCGCGGAATTATTCTGAAGCTGGTTCAATGTGCGCTCTATCGCTGTGTCAAAGTTCTCGCTCGAGGCGGTCACGCCCAATTCGTCGCCGAACTCGTCCAGAACCCCTAGCATATACGCATTTCCCCCGACAAAGTTGTGCACCGAGAAGGGGCTTCGTAAAATTTTACTCATCGACGATATCTTGGCGCCGCCATCCGCCTCGGGCATATGGCAGTCCTGACAGGTCTGGGTGCGACGATAGCTGCTGTAATACCACTCAAAGAAGGGAACCTGTTCGGGGAACTCGCCGGCTATCTGCCCTGAAGCATCGACATAGGAGGTATAGAGTGTATGACAGCTTGCACAGAGGGCGGATCGAGATAAATGCAAGCCCTGGATGGGCCGGTAGCCGGAGGAGGATTGCATGATTTTCGCCAGGGGATCCCCAATCTTGAAGGGTCCGAAGATCACCCTATCTGGGGATCTGAGTTCAGTGTCGATGTTGAACCCGCCGCTGAAAGTCGCCTCGGTCCCCAGTCCTTCCTCCCGAATCTGATGGCACACGCTACAGGAGACCCCATCCATCGCAAAGGAATACAAGTCGTTTTCCGGGTTGAGGAAGCCATCCTCGCCGAACATGACACCCGTCTCCCCCAAGTCTGCTACAGTCGAGTGTGCCATCGGCATGTGGCAAGTTGAACACTTATCCTCTATTGCCTCGGCTAGTTCGGGAAGATCCATCACCTCAGAGCGCACTGTCGCCTGCCAGTACGGATCACGCGCCGCGTTCGCCATCATTGTCGCCCGCCAAAAACTATCGATCGAGACGTCAGCGCCAGTGTCATCGGTTAGATTCGTATGGCATATAGCACAGGAACCGGAGGTTGAGAAAAGCTCTCCGACTTCTATCGCTAGCGGATCGCCGCTTCGTGCCCCATCGAGATCTGATTCGACAGTCGGCGTCACAACCGATGTGGCCGTAGGGGGTGGTGTTCTCGTCGGTTGAGGCAGCGTCGTCGGAGGGGGAGGCGGTTCCGTCTCCGTCGCTCGCGCGCCACACCCTGTGAGGAGCAAAGTTAACGCCAGCAGGATCCATGCTTTCTTCATCTTACAACTCACTCTCTGTTCGCAATCCAGTCATTCAAGAGAGAACTAGAAAACAAAACGACCATCTTTATAGAACAACTCGCCATCGATAAGAATCTCGCCCCCATCCTGCATGTCCGTGATCATATCCCAATGGATGGCTGACTTATTCACGCTGCCTGTCTCTGGAAAGCCGGCACCGAGCGCCATATGAATCGACCCACCGATCTTCTCATCGAAAAGGATGTTCTTCGTGATCCGGTCAACGCCGTAATTCAATCCGACGGCGAATTCGCCCAGATACCTGGCGCCTTCGTCAGCTTCTAGCATGCTGTCGAGGAAATCCTGATTTTTTTCGGCGTGTGCTTCAACGACCTTACCCTCTTTAAAGACCAATTCGACGCCCTCAACCTCGTTCCCACGTAAGACTGATGGGTAGGAAAAGCGCACACGACCTTCGACCGAATCCTCAACCGGACCGGTGAAAACCTCCCCGTCGGGCATGTTGTTTTCGCCGCAGGCGTTGAGGAACTTGCGTCCCTTTATCGAAAGCTTTATGTCACAATTCGGACCGCGCACCTCGACCTGCTCATGTCCATTGAGCGCTTCGACAATCCTGCTTTGCTCGTCCTTAACACCCTGCCAGTATTTGATCGGATCACTCGCCGGGTCATCGACATGACAGGCTCGATAGACGAAGTCTTCAAACTCCTCCAGGCTCATCTCGGCGTCCTGGGCATAAGCCTGTGTGGGGAAGAGTGTTGTCATCCAGCGAAATTCTCGCGTCTTCCCGCGTTCAAATTGGCTCTCCAGAACGTTTTTCATGGCTCTCTCACGCCGAGCAAGACGCGCCTTGTCGACGCTTGTAAGTGTCTTGGTGTTGCTCTCGGAGTGTATGCGAATACGGGATTCGAAGTTCTCATACACCAGATTGTAGAAGGTGGGGGGATAGTCGAGCTGATCGTCATTCGCATACTGCAGGAAGATATCATCAAGACCTGTGAGCGTCACTTGACCCGCGAGCGAAATGGATAGATGCGGATGCCCACCTGCTTTCAGGATCTCCCGGAAGCAAGCCCGCACCAACGGTTCGGCAGCTGGCTCCGCCTCTATTAATACTCGATCACCCGGTCGGATCTCATTAGAATATTCGACCAGTACTCTTGCTAAACTTTCTACTCTTGGATCCACGGTGTTTTCTCCGTATCAGATTCTCGTCCTTGAGGCCGTGATTATACTCTTTCCACCGACGCGCCGCATCTTTGGTCGCTTCCACCAGGAGCCCACAACGACATGCAGGAGATATCACCCATTTCGAGAGTGGAATTGGTGCCTCCTTTATTCAGACTCTAACCCGATGTTCATAATAATCGGTTGTTTGATTTGACCCATCTCCCTCTTTCCGCGATACTCTGCCCATGCGCAGGGTTATTATTTACCTTGTAGGTATTCTGATTCTCACATGTAGCGGATGCTCGCTCTTTGGAGGCAGCGCCCCGCTGGATTCCATCGCCGAGATCGATCGCCCACAAGTCGCCGAGGCTACAGCATACACCGCCCCAACCCTGCCGCCGGTTAACACGCCAACTCTCGCTCCAACGATGACTCAAACTCCGCCTCCATCCCCTTCGCCGTTCACAGTCGTCATTGTCGATACCCCAACACTCGAGAGTGGCCCATCAACATCCATACCCACTCCAGATTTCAACTTTGGCGGCTGGGAGCGCTACGAGACAAGCTACACAAGGATCGCCTTCGATACGCCCATCAACATGGTGGTCCGCGATTACGGGCGTTTGATTCGCATCGGCGATCCGAACTTTAGCGATGAGGGGATCCAGTTATTTATCGAGTTCCAGGTGGACCAATCTACTTCAGCCTACCTGCCGGCTGGCATTAATCCATCCGATCCACGCAGCGTAATTGATGGCATCTTACGCGAGTTCGAGAAGAACTACACAGTTGTAACGATGATCCGACCCGTTACCAATGTGAACATGCATGGCTACCCTGGCTCAGACACCGCCGTGCGCACGCAGTTATCCGTTGGGTTAGAAATTGACGAACTGATCTGGTATTTGGCGGCCGTCATCCATGAAGAAACCATCGTGCGGATTTACGCCCAATCCCCAGCAAGCACCGGGGGCACTTACCTCGCGTTCGCACAACACATGATTGAGACCATCGAATTTCTCCCAAAGCCATAGCTGCTAACCCAATTAATTAAACCCTATACTATTGGGAACCACCAAGGTCAGATTTCGTTTACAAATTACGCATTCCTTATTTACTGATGCATGATATAAATCGTAATAGAAATGCAGCCGAGATCGTATAGTTCAATCCCAGTGGTTGAGACCAATGCCAACGAATCTCCCTCCAGAATACTTCGCAGTCGATAAACGTTATCGCGCTGCGACTACAACCGAAGAGAAGATCGAAACGCTCGAAGAGCTGCTCGGTACCATCCCGAAACATAAAGGGACGGACCATCTTCGCGCTGACCTACGCAGGAAACTCTCCAAATTCAAAGATTCAATGCAGAAGGGGAAAGCTGGGAGCCGTCAGGTTTCTGTCTTCAGCATCAAAACAGAAGGTGCGGGACAAGCCGCCGTCGTTGGCCCGGCCAACGCTGGTAAATCTTCACTGGTCGCAGCGCTGACGAACGCTCAGCCCGAGGTGGCTGAATATCCCTTCTCAACCTGGAATCCCACCCCGGGCATGATGCTGATCGAAAACGTCCAGGTCCAGTTGATCGATACACCCCCACTTAACCGCGATTTCATTGAGCCGGACCTCATTGATATGATCCGCCGCGCCGATCTCGTGCTCCTCACCATTGATATCCAGGCTTCCCCATTCGATCAACTTGAGGAAACGGTCGCCTATCTGGAAAGCCACAGGATCATCCCTCTGCACCGGAAGGATGCCTTCCCCCAAGATCGGCGCCACACATTCCTTCCTTTCCTGATTGTTGTGAACAAAGTAGATGATGAAAACCTGGATGAGGACTATAAGGTCTTCACAGAACTGCTCGATGACGCCTGGCATACCGTGCCGATCTCAGCGACGACCGGCCACAATGTCGAGCAATTCAAATGGACGGTGTTCGACTTATTGGAGATCATCCGCATCTACTCTCAAGCACCAGGGAAGGAACCTGACCTCAACTCACCTTTTGTCATGCGGCGAGGAGGTACCATCGAGGAATTCGCCGCTCAAGTCCACCAAGAAATCGCCAGTGATCTCAAGACTTCCCGTGTCTGGGGAAGCGCAAACTTTGAGGGGCAAATGGTCGGGCGCGATTACGTCCTACAGGACGGCGATGTGGTTGAGCTGCGTGCCTGATAATCCCATTCCCATAGTTTCTTGGGGTCTATAGGTATTGACCAGTTAGCGAGATTTAGAATAAATTCACTTGGGCAAGAATGACCTGATAAATCTTCTTGCTGATAACACACATCTACTCCAATACAAATACCTCAAGTCAACAGTCAAGTCTTGATATGCTTATTCTTTATCTCACTTTCAATCCTGACCGAACAGTGCAGTAATTTTCAACAATATACGGTTAAATCTATGAAGCACTATTTTTCACTTATGTAAGTGGAGCTGCCTTGAATATCCAGATGAATCATGAGAGCGAAAAGGAACTCCTGGAAAACGCCCTTAGCGACCTATCAGCCTTTAATGAGCTATATGCGCTCTACTTTCCTAGGATTTATGCGTACATCAATTACCGAGTTGGTGGAGTCCAGGATGCCGAGGACATCGTTGCTAGTACATTCCTGAAAGCTACTGAGCGGCTTGGTCAATTTGAATGGCGCGGTGACGGTTCTTTCGCTGCCTGGCTTTTCAGCATCGCGCATGATCTTGTCGTTGATTCCTACAGACGTGATGGCAAGGTGCCGGATTCGGTGTCCATAGATGAACTACCTGATATTAGGTCAGACTCTGTTCTCCCGGATGATGCGGCGTTGCGAAATGAGGAATTTGAGTATCTACGTCAATTGATTGGCACGCTCTCCCCCCGTCGTCAGGAGATCATTACACTCAGGTTCTTCGGAGGTCTACGCAACAAGGAAATCGCTGGCATATTAGGATTGGATGAACGGACAGTTGCTTCCCATCTCTGTCGAGGGCTGGAGGATTTGCACAGAAAGTATCTCATAGCGTACGTCCAACCAAGGAAAGAGGACGCCTATGTTCATATTGAATGAATTTGACTCACAAGATCGTAAATTGTTGGAAGATATTGAAGGTATCTTGACCTTTGGCAACATCAAGCAACGAGAAGACCAATCTTTTTTAGGCTTTTGCGCACACTTGGCTAGTGCAATTCCAGAGGTAGACACAGGATTCCAGCAACAACTATA
>SOIH01000107.1 GCA_004376895.1 Anaerolineales bacterium
GTGGCCTTATCTTTTCCAAACCACTCCTCGCTTCGAGTGGCTTTGGCAAGCCAGAAGGAATAGTCCACGAACTTCTCAACGCCTAAGAGCCGTATCGTTAACCTCATCATCCATTTTGGAAAAAGCACATACCTCTGAAACTTATCGGCCAGGGTCAGGCTAACAGAGACTGCAGTATCGGAGAGCACCAAGGCATGGACTATCGGCTTATATTTTACTGCGAAGGCTTGCGCAACCATTCCTCCGAAGGAAATACCGCAGATGACCGCTTGCTCAACTCCAAGAGCATCAAGTAAGGCTTTCAGATCATCCGCAAATAAATCAATGGAATATTCTGAGCTTTTCGACGGACCTGTTTTCCCATGCCCGCGCATATCATAGCGAATAACCTGATAGCGATCAGAAAAATGCTCAATTTGTGAATCCCAAATATGAAGATCGACAAAGCCTCCATGGATAAATACCATTGGGGGTCCCTGGCCATCAATCTCGTAGTATTGGTCAATGCTGTTCGCTTCGATTATCGGCATTTTCAATATTCCCTCCGCGTAACATTTCCGAGGTGCGAAGTCCCCCGTTTCGCTCTGCGCCCCCGAAGCGAAGCGGAGTGGGGTTTGTGGGGCGAAGTCCCGCGTGTCTACGCTTCTCCTAGAACGGAATCAGGATGATGTAAATAGCCCTGCACTTCTGCAAAGAATATCCCAACGTGTAAACCATCCATTAATGCATGATGTCCTTGCACACTCAACGGCATCTTCAAGAACTCGCCCTCCTCGAAGAATTTCCCCCATGCAAACCGGGGCACAGAATCTACTGGATGCAGATGAAGCGGGTGCATAAAGCTTGTGAACGACACCCAAGGGATCGCTGTCATGTACAACAAGTCGTCTTGTTCAAGTCCGTCTTTCAGCGTAGGATCCTCTTTCACATAAGCAATCCTCTCAGCAGCTTTAGCTGCAAACTCTGAGAAGTTCGCGATATAGTCAAACGTACAGAAGCTGAACAGATCATCATCCGTTAGAATCGTTGCCGATGGGTGTACGATCTCGTGCTCTACAACTTTTCCCGCTCGAATGCGGTAACGGAACTCGGGAATTGCGTTCGCTGCTCGTGCGAGTACGAATATTATCGCCACGGTAAACGAAATTCCACGCTGTTTGACAAAAGGATTGAATGCTGTCAGGTCTACATTTGCGCACAAGCTGAAGTGTGGATAGTCAAAGGCGTTGAAAACCTTGAAATGCTCGCGTCGGTGCCAGGTCTGCATGTCGATCTGACGCATACTTCACCTCCAGGTTGATGCATGAATTTGTTCGAATGTCATATCATGCTTGCTCCGCCAACCGGTTTTAAGTTGCATGTGCCACGTTCTCTGTGGTTAACGGCTGCGGTATTTCCGACTGCCCCATTTTCTACCTGTCAATATCATACAACTTAGCTATGTTTTCGCGCCGCACAGTTCGTCCTCCCGCAGGATATCGGGACGATGCGCTTGACGGGATCCCTAGCGAAGCACACTGCGGCGAAGTGCCCGGGATGGGTATGTGCAATCGCCTCTCGAAGATCCTACGTTCTTTGTAGGGCATCAAGCGGTTATATGGCTGGATATGGTTGAATCACACATTCACATCGTTAACCGTTGGACTCTTGTACATTGCTGCGGCGCCTGCTCCTAACGGCCATGAAAGAAGCAGTAATAATGAAGCCCCAACTACACTTACCTCGAATTTTGTGACGACAAGCCAGGGAAGTGCCACAACCGCAGCGGCCAAAAATCCGCCCAATGTGGCTGGGAATAAGTAAGTCTTTCTCAGTAAGACAACTGTAATCCTCACGGCCAACAAAGGCGCAAGAAGCATCGCAAGAATGATCCAAATCCAGGGTTGTCTATGCTGCGTAGCCAACTCAATTGCAGTGAACAGAACTAACCAGATGGCAATGGTAGCGACAGCGACTCCAAGCGTGAATAGGAGTTTCTTATACATCATTGCTTCTCCTTTTCGACTTCACCTTACAGCCGCATGACGCTCGCCATCAGCCGCGCGATGTCCGAGTGTCGGCCGCATGGCGTTGTTATACGTTGCTGAAGGCAGGGTGATATTTCACCCTGCCAGTTTTTCCACTCAGAGCTTCTGGTTTCAGCTCCATTGCCATAAATACTTCCTCTGGCACCTCGTAGCCAGAGTCAATGCCAAATCGGGAAGAAGGCGAGAAGCCAAAGCGGGGATAATATTCGGGGTGTCCCAGAACAACAACCGCAACAAAGCCCAGTTGCCTGCACTGTTCAAGACCAGCTCGAACAAGTGCCGAGCCGATACCTTTACGCTGGCGCTCCGGTGCTACCGCCATGGGGGCCAGCCCCATCACATTGAGGTCAGGATACCCAGACAGAGAAACCGGCGAAAACATAATGTGACCTACAACATTCCCATTATCCTCGGCAACGAGCGAAACAACCGGTTGTGCCTGTTCTCGTAGAACGTCAACTAGAGTAGCCTCGGATGGTGTTTCAAACGCTGATACATTGACGGCAAACACGGCATCCCGATCGTTTTCTTTTTCAGCTCGAATTAGCATAGGCCCTCTTGAGACGCCTAACGGTTTTCCCGCACACCGCCAAGCGTAGTATCGCGCCGTAAATTAACACCCTGATTGCCGTGTCGTCTCCATGCGCGTGTTAGGCGTGCCAGGAAAAAGGTTTTTTGAAGGGATGCTGGATGTCCCAGTTGTTTACTACCCGAATTGAAGCACTTGTGGAAATCTACGGTGCCGGTCCCCAACTCGGCTCAATCTCGTCCGCAGCGGCTGTCGTGAGGGGGTGCTCACCTATCCCATCAATATTGATTACGTAAATATCCCAATTCCCATTGCGGTTGGAGGTGAACGCCAGCTGGGTGCCGTCGGGTGACCAGGTCGGATGGCGGTCATCCCCCGAGCTGCTGGTTAGCCGTGTTTCATATGTGCCGTCCAAATAATAGATGTATATGTCGAAGTCACCCTTCTCATCACTCGAGTAGGCAAGGATGGACCCATCTGGCGAGTAAGCCGGGTCCCGCTCCTGGTAACGGGTGAACTCATGGATGCTCTGTTGCCTCTCTCCATCGGTGGTAACGATCTCAATGCCTGTGTGCCACTCCGTCCCCCTCAGGATTGCCAACCTTCTCCCATCTGGGCTCCAGGACGGGTCATACGGTATGGTGGCGATATATGGCTGTACGGTTTCCAAATTGCCGCCATCTTCATCAATAAAATAAATCACACTCCGGTTGTAGCCGTTTTTATTGCAAAACGAGGTACAAGTCGTCGCCCAATAGGCAATCCTGCCCTTTATGGACCATGTGGGTGAACCACCTTTGGCTTGCGGGAATTTGGCGATGAAGCGGCGATCAGCACCGTCGCTTGCGATGACATAAAGACCCTGTGTCTCTATATCAGGCCATGATGTATAGACAAGATGCGTCCCGTCGGGAGACCAAGCAGGTTCGTTGTCATCCAAAGCCCACGTTGTGACCTGACGCAGGCCATCTCCCATATGATCGATGACGTAGATATTAAAGTTTCCGTCCTGGTTCGAAGCAAAGGCGATCTGACCACCACCCCCAATCGGTGTCGGGGGTATGATGGGTGTGGCAGTTGATGTTGATGTCGCCGTAGGTGCTGGAGTTTGCGTGGGCGCTGAGGTAGCGAGCGCTACTGCAGTCTGGGTCAGTTTCTCTTCGATCATGACCTGAGCGACCGCAAGATCATCTTTATTTGGTCCAACGAGCTGACCACAGGCTGATACGGCGAGTACGATAACGAGAGGTACGATCCACTTTATCACCATAGGTCTTTCCTCATTACCCATTAGAGCTATTCAATCCGCTATGCGGGAACTTCTCTCCCTGTGCATAAAAGATGCGGCTAATCACAGCCGTCATAATCGTACATCTCCGTGAAACCGATTCCCATGCCTATAAAGTTTCCCTCACGAGTGAGATAGCCCACAGCCGCCACGCACTTTCCACGATCTAGCCCCAGATAAGTGAACCATTCACTCCAAAGCATGAAAGTGCCGGCTTCATCACTGAAGCGCACAATCTGGGCGTATCTCTCCGACTCCTGCAGTTTAACGATCCGCCCATAAACACAAATCTTAGTAGGTCCAAAGTGGCTGTCGTTGACCTGATCCCAGCGGATGCATATATCGGCTTCAGCTGTCTGCGTCATTGAGATTGCCCTTGCCTCCGCGACACGGTCAACAGTCGGGGATGGGATCTTGGTTGAGGTTGGACTTGGGGTGCTAGTGGGAGATGGGGGTGGCGTCGGCGAGTAGGCCGCGGCGGTCTGGGCGACACCTGTTTCGGCCAGTTCCTCAAGCTCTATATTGGATAGGTTCCCGCAGGCGACCGTCCCTAAAAGCAGCGCCACCGCGAGAAGTAGGTTCACATATCGACGAATACGATTTCTCATCTCTCCTCCAAAGCAAACCATTCCAAGCGCCTTTGGCGTGTAAATACAAGGGAAATGCCCGACCATGAGCCAAGTCGGGCTTTCATTCTGTGATGGAAGTGTATTGGCAGCCTACCCCACTCTTGGCCACTAGATTAACTTTAGATTACTCTATTGTGAAGAATTCTCCAACAGAGGTTGGGGGATTCAGTAAAAGCCCGGAGAGGGGCAGGGAGATTCATCATCCACTGCTGCCGAATCCGCCCCAGCGAGAAGTTCGCCACAATTATTTGCGCACTACGTACCGTCTACTTTCATTCATGACATATTCAACAAATTTCAAAGTATTCTCAAATTCTTGCGGATCAGCGGGTTGTTGAACTTGTCGAGCCGGATTTGGTCGGCCGTCCCAGGAACCATCGATCAATTCTGACCAGGACGGGTCTAAGGCAAATTTTGCCCACTCGGCACCCTCTCGTTTAGATCCAGCGCACCCTGTATGAAGGTCATGCAACATTCGACAATAGCTTAAGACAATAAACGATTGATAAAAACGATTATTGAATGACTTTGGATCATCGAGTATTTCCTGGCCCCAATTAATGATTGTCTCAAAAATATCAGCCCTCAATAATTCATTGGATATGGGATCCACAAGCGTATTTGGTGACGGCCCTGCTAAGGTTACACCATTCTCGCGCACGACCCAACGAACGAATATCGTATTGCAATGGTCAGATTTAATCAGTGAGCGAGCACCATTGTCTAGATACCACAGCTTTATGCCTCGCTTTGAATGGTGCCGCAAGACTTCCTTCGGGAAATATGATCCTTCGAGATGCTGTGCCCATTTAGATTCAAGTTGATAGATCTGATCATGCATTTCCTGCAATGCAATAATCTGATCTGGTGATAGTTCGTCATTAATAACGACAATGAAGTCGACATCACTGTGAAGATCGAAATCCCCTACGGCAAACGAGCCTTGTAAGTATGCACCTACGAAATTGACCCCCAGAATCTCTTGCATTCTCGATATAAGAGCACTTAATACCTGGTTGAGTTCTGCATATGGTGTGGGAAACATATCCATCTTCATTCTTAATAATAAACAGTGTTGAAAGGGTTTCCCCCGCAGTTCAGTAGGAGAATGCTGGGGGTTTCACATCTTCGCCAGAAATGGGGCAGCAGTAAGAAGAGTCGCTTTAAAACGCGCTAGATCGATGAGAATACACTACATCTGTACAAGAGATTGTTTCCACCGCGAAAAACGATAGATTCAGGCATCCACAGCTTCCTTGGAACGCTTGACTTCCCTATTGCGTATGTGGGAATCAAGAATGCGCTTGCGAATGCGTAGACTCTTCGGGGTAACCTCGAGCAACTCATCATCACCCAGGTACTCGATGGCTTCGTCCAGGCTCATCT
>SOIH01000010.1 GCA_004376895.1 Anaerolineales bacterium
TGTCGTGTACACAATTTGGCTTAAACGCCGCACTCCATGGTCGATCATCTGGGGGGGAATCGCAGGGGGGATGCCGGCTCTCGCCGGCCGCGCTCTTGGCTTAGGAGCGATCGATTGGGTAGGGTTGATGTTTGCGCTGGCTGTGCTGCTATGGATCCCCACCCACATCATGACCTTCAGCCTGCGGTACCGAGAGGACTATTCAAAAGCCGGTGTGCCCACTTTCCCTTCAGCCTACGGGGAGCGCGCTACAAGTATCATCATCGCCCTGTCGAGCATCGCCACTGCGATCGCTATGGCATTCGCCGCGTACGGGATCGGGATAACATGGGGCTACATGAGATTACTTATCATCCTCAGCTGTGGTCTGCTTGCTTTAGCCATCAGCAGCATGGTACGTCCCTCGTTTAAAATGAATTTTAGCCTCTTCAAATTCGCTTCTCTATATATGCTGAGTTCGATGCTTTTGGTTGTCCTCGGCGTCCTGTAATGAAGAGGATCACCCCGCTAGACAGAATCACACTCCTGATTACCGGTTTGCTCGCTGCGTATCTGATCGTGATGGGAGTCGAGGGGTTACCCATCCTGGCCACATGGGCATATACCACCGCGTTCGGCGTTCTGTTGATCGCCGTCCTGCTCATGATCATCAACGGCTTCGAGGTTCTCGACAGCCCATTAGTCGTCATCGTCTCCGCCATCATCCCCTTGGGCCTTTCGCTCGGCATGGTTATCGAGAACCTACCCTCGGACTGGCATCTGGCTTATCTCATCTTCGTTGTGATCGGCTTCCTCGCCATCCTGCTCACCCGCTTTCTCGTCCCTGAACGTGCAGCGACGATCGTGCTTGCCTTTGTGCACGGCATCGCCGGGCTTTTAATCGTCGGCTTGCCCATCGCTCTCGTGCTGCAGGGCGTAAAAGCACCGATGGTTCTCTTCATGAGCGTGGGCGGAGCACTGATTGGGATCGGTGGCATGCTGCTCGCTTTCCTGAAGGCCGGCAAACCCATCCTCTCCGCTGAGCGGATCTTTATGCTCCTGCCTTGGATCCTGCTCTTGATGAGCGCTGCATTCGTACTCGGCCTGGGCGCCTAAGCCTTGTCGCGCCTCGAACACCTTACGCCCGCCGCGAGTAAGCCGTGGCTTATCGCTTCAGCCGGTATTATGTGGAGCGGTGTTGGTTTGATGCTGTGCAGCCTAGCCTATGGCTGGCTGCTGCCGGTAGCATTCCCTCAGGTTTTGTGGATGGCATTTGCTGGTATCTTGCTCGCTTCAACCATCTACCACTTCGGTTTCAGCAAGCTCGCCGAGAAGAACATCCAGCGAATCACCGACATAGCCGGAGACAAGATCTGCATATTCGCCTTCCAGGAATGGACGAGCTATCCCATCGTTGCCGTTATGATCGGATTGGGAATCTCACTTCGAAATTTTCTACCCATACCAAAACCCTACCTGGCGATTCTATATATCGGCATTGGCGGCGGTTTATTCCTGTCTAGTATGTGTTATTACAAATATCTTCTGCGCCCCAATCAACAACGTTAGCAACTCCTAAGAGTATATTTTCCAGCCATCCTGTAATCTATTGGGCAACCAAGGCCAAATTAAGTTATGCGCCTGGCGGAGGCGCATTCCGGCGCGTATAAAGGAAGGATTACGCGATTAAGTCAGCGATCCACCGTATTCTAAGAAAATTCTCCTTTCCTCATGTGTAGGGCTTTCCTGAGGTACACCACTTGGGTCTCGCTTCGGTAACCAATACTTGACGCTCGGCAAATACACGCAACATCGTTTGTGATAAGCTGAACAAGTGGAGGCCATGTTGCCCACGCATTGTTTTACACGCATCGTGCGCGTGTAATCTGTGCCGGTTCGAAACGGGGTATGAAAACAAGTTCCTCCATTCAGGAGTGTTGTGTCGCTCTTGGTTTTTCGGTTGGAGGAGAGCTCTCGTAAAACCGGTGTTTTTACTTTTTTGCCTCGGTTAATTGAGTTCTTACTCTGACTAAACGAAATCGCGCTTTGAAGCGCAAATGATAAGGAGGGTGAAGAAAAAAAGTAGAGGAAGAAAGACCTTACGTCAAAAACCGGTTTTTACCAAATTACGAAGAGGAAAAGAGGAGAATGCAATGCTCAAGAAACCAACGTTTTCTCTCGTCGTAATTGGCGCTTTGCTCTTGTTGGTGCTGGCTGCCGGTGCTTGTGCACCTGCCGCGACACCAGAGCCAACAGTAGTCCCGCCAACCGACGTACCGCCGCCGCCAACAGCGACTCCAATGCCTGACCAGTCAGCTTTCATTGCTGCTGTGGAAGGCAATTCGCACAATGTGTACGACGTCGGTCATGGACCGAACACATGGTGCACTCGCTGTCACTCCCCCCAGAACTGGGATCCGGAAGCTTTCCAGGGACCTCCGCCATCATGCTTCACGTGCAAATTCGCACATGAAGAAGAGATGAGGGTGGCCGAAGGGAATCCTTTCGTGTCCGAAGAGGAGTGGGTCGGCGTGCCATGCGAAACCTGCCACCGAGTGGAAGCGAACGGAATCGTCACTCCTGGGATCGCCTGGCTCAATCCAACCACGATGGATTACGTTGCAGTTAACACTTCAACAGAGTTGTGTGAGAAATGCCACGTAACCACCACCGGCAACGCCTTCGGTTCTGCTGTGGATCATAAGATTACTCTTGGCGGAAGCGCCCATCTCAACTATGGTGGTTTTCTCGGGGAAGTTCCCCCGCCTAGCTACTGCGCCGACTGCCATGACCCACACACTCTCGAACCAACACAGTGTGTAGACTGCCACGAGGGCGTGACGACTTCAGACACCCACATGAAGGGCTACAACGCCCTCATGCTGGATAAGCTGACCTGTATGGCTTGTCATGATGCATCCGGTTTGGATGTAGGACCTCCTCCGGGTGATGAGGGTGGTAAATGGGTAACCCAAGTGACTAGTGTTGGACGCGCTGGACCGACCACGGAATTTGTTCTCTCTCACAGCATCGTCTACGAAGTCGCTTGCGATCGCTGCCACTTCGAAGAAAACCCATTCGAACTGGTCGTCTTAACCGCAGATGGTGAAGTACCAGAGCCGCCCGCGGAAGATTAGCCGGGGTAGCTCTTTACTTCGGAGATCGAAACATTCCGCGACATCATCCTGGCAACACCAATGCGGAATGGACCGTCTTCCTACCTGATAGTTAAGCCGGGTAAGTGAAGGTAAACGGTGTCCTGTGGGGTGAGGAGACTCCTCACCCCACAGGCATATAATCTAGAACCTAAGAAACGTGGATTTCAAAAAATGGATAGAAGAATGTCTCTCCTTTCAAAGAACACTGACCAGAGCCGGAACTGTCTTGGTCTCAAGGCTCGGGCGATGACTGTAAACTTCGCCCAATGCTTACTGCTATTGTTCCTGATCGCTGGATTAACAGCCTGCCAGTCTTCTGAATCTCCTACAGCTTCCTCGCCTGGCACCCAAGCCACACAACCATCTGGGGATGGAGAACCAACAGGCGAAGACCCTGTAGATGTTCAGGAGCCAGCCTCCGCGGGGGAAATCGAACAAGCCTGGCAAGGCAGCCCTCATTCGAATACTTATGTTGAAGGGGACAACAACATTTGCGCTCGCTGTCATGCACCCGTCGTCTTCGTTCCATCAATAGACGACATCTCAGAATCGTGTTTGGTTTGCAAATTCGAGATAGCTCCCCCGCCTGCCTCCATCGCCCAAGAAACGTGGACCAATATCGAATGCAATGTTTGCCACCTTGTCAAGAAAAACGACGATGTTGAGCCTGAATTCGCCTGGCTTTTATTCCTGCTGATCAATGAATATGAGCAGGTGGCGTCATCCACGGAATTGTGTGGAAAGTGCCACGCCGATCCCGATCTCGATCTACCAGACCATACAGCTGTTGTCGTGGGTGGAGCACATGCGGATTATTCCTGCACAGACTGTCACGACGCCCACAGCACCGAAGCAGTATCGTGCGGCGCGGCCGGATGCCACGACGACATGGGTGCGGACGTTCCCGGGCACGATGAAGCGCACGAGTCTGTATCCTGCGTGGCTTGCCACGACGCTGGCGATATGGCTGTCGGCCCAGACGAGGATCTAGGCACGTGGATCACATTCTTACCTCCGGATTCGGAAGGGATTTCCTACCCCTTCACTTCTCACAACACTCAACTGGAGGCCAGTTGTGACCGCTGCCATTATCCCAATAACACCTGGGGATTTTCGGAGGATGTTGAGTAGCGATTAGAGGACGCATGGACCAATTAACCTATGCTGGAGAAGGGCTCAAAGACGATTGCGGATAATAATCGGCGGTTACTTGGGACCGTCCAACCTGGCGTACTACAAAGCATCCGGCGCCTGGAGTCTAATGCCTATATCGCAGCCCATCAACTGGGTAAACCCGAACGGTCGCGAATAGATCGTTCTAATCAAATCTAATATCTCAAATCAACAATCATTGATTCACACAGGAGAATAAAGATGAGAACCTCAACCGGAAACACCCTTAAGAAAATCGCCATCATCTTCATGGGTATCACCGCGGCGATGAACATCCTCAGCGGCGTCGGCACCAGCTGCGCCGCGTTCTTAACCAAGCAATGGCCGATGTTCTGGGACATATTGAGAGCGGATCTCCTGTGGCTGTGGCAGTCCTTCGTTGTTGTTACTCTTCTGCTCGGCCTCGCCGGTGTCTGGGCAACGGTCCAACTCGTTCGCGGCAAGAGTAATGCCTACCGCAACGCCATGATTCTATTGATCCTGGGAACCATAGTGAATGGAATCCACGTTTATTACTCCCAGACCGTTCTCGACATGATTCTCCCCATCATCTTCACACTCTTGGCCAATTTCATCACCCTGGTGCTTTTCATTATTCTCGGGACACCAAGGTTGCGAGAGCAAATCAGGTTCGACAGTGAGGGCGATCCCATAACTCGGGCAACCGCATCCGGGTTAACGGCTATCCTCGTCGGGATGATCCTCCTCTCCACTTCGTCCTGGGCCGGGCCCTCGCATACATTTGATGGAGTAAACGCGGTCTATGTCCTACGAATACCCCTCCTCGCCGGAGGTGCAATTTTTTCAATCGGCGGGCTCGCCCTATTGCTGTGGACCGCGCTGGATATGTCATTTCCCAGGACGATACGGCGTCATATAGAGGATAAAAAGCGATAAAGCCATAACACCAGGCTGAAGCCACATTCTGGCACAGCAACACTTTCTTTAGGATCAACCCCCGCCCGCGCTTGTCGATATTAAACAGCAATGGGTGGGGGTTAGCCTTTCCAACCTCGGATCACCCCTTCGGAGACCAATCGTGATTGAACTCATCAGGCGTTGGCGTTTAGGAAAGCAATATGGCTATGAAACCTTGTTTAAGAACCAGGATACCCGTATTAAGGGCAAGCCGGGTGTAATCCTGGCCGAAATGGGGATGCCTGAGAGGTACGAGTTCGAGTTTTATAAGAACTACATGCTCCACGTTTTTAATTACTCATTGCCATCCTTCATCCGGAAAATCGTATTGGCGGATAAAGGGATTGCTCTGGTTAACCCGAAGAACCCCCTGGCACAAGAGGCATTTAGACCTGACCAATTGGTCGACTGCAAGGGTTCCCATACCAACCATGAGGGGGTGCCCTATGTGGAGTGCGATGTCGCCTGGCGTCCGCCACGGTCGACGAAAAATCCATGGGATCACGGGCACTTCATCTACCAGGCGGAGGGCAAGAGCGGCGCTCCTGATGTTTGCGAAAAAACCGGCGCCAAGGTGGCCGGTTGGTATTACGGCATGCTGATTCCTGAGAAGAAAGTGGCCTGGCGCCACCAGCTCTGCATGGTCTATCACGAGTCCGTTGCAGAACTGAAGAAAAACTTCCCTCATGCTGAGTTTTGCTTAGCCCACTACATGGATACCTCCTCGATGCGCAAATCCGTTGAGCGCTTGCTGGCGTTGGGCTGTGGCACCATTATCTACCAATGCTTCAGCAATCCCGTCTATTCCGACTTTGAGGATTATGCTTATAGCCTTCCCCTGATTCATCACCTCGTAAATAGCCGGGCGAAGGTGGTCTGTGCCGATCAATTAGGCAGCCAATCGGCGATGCGGAAAGCCTACTTGCATATGGTCAAGGACCAATTGGCTGTTCTGCCCGAGGATGCGAGCATCTTCATCATCCTCTCGGCACATGGGCATCCTTTCAAACGAGAAACGTATGATATGCGTGCGCCGGAATACCGAGATCCATTGACGGAGTCTGTGCGGCGGATTCTGAATGCGCGCGCGGGGCGCTGTGATTTGACCTGGAGCTATGATGAGTTCGCGGATCCATATTGGGATCCAAAGAACAGGAGAACAGAAACGTTGGAGGCCTACCGATACGCCATAAAAAACGGCTACGATTACGTAATCGAATTCCCTACCGAATCCCCGGCAGAGAGCACCGATTTAATGATTTTCCACGCCATGAAGAAGTTTATCGCTTTCTCCGATTACGACCGTGATGACCCAGTACAGTACACGGATTGGGAGCAGCCGTTGGTTCGCACCTATCACGAGGGAAAAACGACCGGCATCTACGCCGGCTGCCCGGTTGGCCCTTACCGCCGCCACGTGGTAGCCGCCGTGGTTAATTCGATTGCCGGTCTACTGGATAGAGACCAAAGCTGGATCTCAAGTGAGCTGTCAATCGTGTTTGGAGTGTCGTCTACCACCCAGATTGAATAAGCTCAGCAACGCGAAGGCCCCCGCAGCGAACAGACCAATCAGCGCTGGACCGATCAATCCCATCTGCAGCGCGGCAAGCGTGTTTCCGGCCACCGAGCTGGCATAAAAACCGGAAGCGAGCATCAGGAAGCTTTGATCGGATGCTTCACGAACCTTATGCGCCTGACGCTCCGTTAGCCATTGATAAAGGATGAAGATGCTGAATGTCGTGACCAGCCAGCCCAGATAATTATGCATCGGCACACCGAAATATGCGCCGTCGACCTCCCAGACCCAGTGTCCCATCTTCACCATGATTGGATCTATCACCAGGTCCCAGGCCGTCATGACCACCGCGGCCAGAGCCGCAACCCGCAAGCCGCACCATTGGTCTTCTGCTGATCGGTGACCAATGATGGTTTCAGCTATCACGAGCGATGGATAACTTACCATGAACCACGCAAACGGGATTAAGTAGGGAACCAGGCCCAGGAAGCGGGGGCCAAGCTGATCCGTGTAGTGATAGGGACCATAAATCCACCCTGTGGCAACCCCGACGCTTTCGAAAAACAGGCTCACGGTGTAGGTCAACGCGAACAGAATGAATGTATTTCGCCAGCCGATGTAGGTCAATGCATGGGTGATGGCAAAAGCCGTTGCGATCAATGTGAGCAAGGGAACGAAGTGCCCGTGTACTCTCGGAAAGCCGAGCAGCGGTCCGAGGCTGGCGTATGCAGTAAATGCAGCGTAGAGAACAAGCAGGCTTATCGCCGCGATTCGTAGTGGGCGCATTCTCAAACCGCGCTTTCTATAACGTTTCGAACCGTCTACCTACGTCCGCTCACCCAACCAATTACGCATGCTCCGCTTCGATCTCATCGAGCAGCGCCTCATCCTGCCGAAGGTTGCGAAAGCGCACGATGATGTTGACGATGTAGAGACCCATGGTCCCGAGGATTACGGCAAAGCCGGCGATCATATAATTCAAGGTGTCAGCGGGGGCTTCCTGAAAAAACATGGTTTCCACTCCTGTTGCATTCCCTGTACAGTTCCGGTCCTCATTCGCTTGGATGGCTATTTGCGAGGGCTTCTGATTACCTCAGGTCGAGAGGGCGGTCAGCTTGCGTTCCTCGATCTTCTCCATCTGGTGCTGCAGCCGCAGGCGATGCCATAGCAAGGTGATATAGATTAGTGTGAATGTGAATAGGCTGAAGAAGAATGCCACGCGCATATTCGCCGTCATATCGAAGGCGCCCTGCGCTGTGGGATCTGTGCTGCCAACAACAACGGGGTGGATCGTGCGAAAGATGCGGATCGAGAGGAAAGTCAGAGGCACGCTGATGAAGCCCACGATGCCATACACTGCACCAAAGCGGGCGCGCCGGTCGGGGTCTTCAATCCCCTGCCGCAGCATCATGTAGGCGATATAGATCAACTCCATGACCGTCGCCGTTACGAGGCGTGGATCCCAAGTCCACCAGGTATTCCAGATCGGCCGAGCCCAGATCGAGCCCGTCACGATATTAATAAAGGCGAACACAACGCCAATCTCGACCGATGCCATGGCGACCCGATCCCAGCGCTGCTCACCGCGAGCCAGGTAAATCCCCCCGACGATGGCTGTGACGAGAAACGCAAGCGCTCCCACCCATCCTGCGGCAACGTGAAAATAGAACACACGCTGTACATCGCCCATGATCGCCTCTTGAGGTGCCCAGAAGAGCACGAGGTACAAGGCGACGACGAACACTGCGCTGGTCAACCAACTCAACATTGTTAGAGCTTTAGGTCTGCGTTCCACGACACTCCTCCGATGAGACTATTTCACTTTCCAACGACCTGGACACAAAATCCGTCCTTGTTTCAACACATCCCCCACTCTGGCCTGTTCCCTTATTCCTCGACGACGTAGTCAAAGACCATGAATGCAACGGCGATGAAGATCACGTCGTAGGCGATCATTATATTTACCCAGGGCATGATCTCCACAATCTCAAAACCCTGGAGGAAGCCGTTGCTCGCCTTTACAGCCGCGAGCAAAAGCGGGATCAGTACCGGGAACAGCAATATTGGCAGGAGCACGTCACGCGTGCGCGCCTGGACAGCCATCGATGCCAACAGCGTGCCAACCGCAGTATAGCCGATCGATCCAAGAAGGATTACGAGGATCAAGCCGGGTTGGAAGAGGTTCACGTTGTAAAGCACGCTGTACATTGGTAGTATGATCGCTTCAACAATGAGCATGAAGAACAAGTTACCGATCGCTTTCCCAAAAAATATTGCGCTGCGGTCCACTGGCACAAGCAGCAAGCCATCGAGGCAGCCGCGGTCCTTCTCAATCGCCATCGAGCGGTTGAGCCCTAGCGTCCCTGCAAAAGCAAAGGTGACCCAAAGAACACCCGAGGTGACGGCCTCACGGGTGCGAATATCCAATTCGAGGGCGAAGTTGAAGATCAGGATCACCAGGGCGGCGAAAACCAGCATGGCCCCAATCAATTCGCGGCTGCGGAATTCGGCGGCGAGATCCTTCCAGACGATAGCAGCAATCGAGCGCAGATACGCCCGCAGCGAATCATCCACTCGGGACTCGACCTTCTGCTCAGCAAAATCTACCAGAGGAGGCACTTCAGACACGGGTCACCGACCTATAAAGTTCTGTGAGTTGTATGGGGTCGAGAGCGTCCGTGCTCTCGGAGGCGGTGATGACCCCTTTCGAGAGAATGTCCACCCGATCGGCGAGATCGGCAGCCCGGGAGATATCGTGGGAGGTCATGACCACCGTTCGACCGGCGGAGGCGATTTCTCGCAGGACCCCATCCAGCATCGCCGCTGCCTCCTGGTCGAGTCCGGTATGTGGCTCATCGAAAAGCAGGATATCGGGCCTATGAAGGATTGCACGGCCGATCGCTAGGCGCTGCTGCATCCCGCGCGAGAATTCACGAACCAGATCCCGCCGGCGAGGGTAGAGACCGACGAGATGCAGCACCTCATCCATCCGCGGGTCGAGATCACCAACGCCATACATCCAACCATAAAAGCGCAGGTTCTGCTCAGCGGAAAGATCGCCGTACAATAAAGGTTGATGGGATACAACACCCAACCGCCGTCGGACGGCCGCGGCTTCAGCTGGTAAATGATGACCAGCCACAATCACTTCTCCCATTTTTGGGCGGGAGAGGGTAGCAAGGATGCGCAGAAAAGTCGTCTTCCCGGCTCCGTTAGGGCCCAACAGAGCTACGAACTCGCCTTGCTCAACTTGAAAATCCAAGCCGCGCAGAACGGGTTTCGGACCGAACGTCTTTACCAGATGCCTGACCTTAATCATGTTCCGACTCAATGAGTGCCTTTAGTTTACGTTTAAGCGCCTCGCGGCGTTCTCTGTAGGCCTTGCCTGTGACTTCTCCTGCCTCGTTCATATCATCTAACGCGGCGATTGCGCGTATTAACGCTTCGCGATCGCGGGGCTCTTCGGGCGCAGTTTCAATGTCGGATTTAACTGTTGGCTCATGTCCTTGCGACCACTTCCACCAAGCAAAGAAGATAACGATTAAGGTTAGCCCCAATGCGGCGGCGCCGATGATCAGGTTGGTCGTTGAAGAGGAATCTACCCGAGCAGGGTGGCTACCCGAGAGGCGCAATTCCAATATTTCACCCCGTTCAAGCGGGTCCATCCTATAACTTTCCATGAAGATCCCGCCCATATCACGAGCGCCCACTTCGCTCAGCCCCTCACCACTAATCGAGGGAGGCCCCTGCGTCTTCAATATGACGATCGCTTCAACGGGGTAGTCTACTGGCTGCTGATACTCCAGGCTGCGTTCATAGGGCAGCGTGAAACTAAAGTAGGTCTCTACTGCCTCTCCGGGAATGAACGCCTCGTGCATCACAAAACCATCTGCGTCTTCTGTGAAGCGCATCAACTCAGGCGAGTCAGCGAACTGTAGATTGCTAAAATCCTTCGGCAACGTAACCCGAATATCATTAAACCCATCTTGTCCAGCAATCGTTCGATCGCCGGTATTCGTCATCAGCAGCAACTCGGAAACTTCAACTACGCCTTCGATGGAATAATCTAAGATCAGATGTAATCGGTCTACAACGATTAGGCTGTCATCCGTTGTGGTTTCGAAAACCGTCAAGGGAAGTTCAAGGGAGAGGTTGTCCTCCAGCATATGTCCTGCCGTGTTGAAATACCGCACCCCTTGATACTCCGTTGTCGCGCCAAATATACGGCCCGGGACAATCTCCAAATCCTGAACTTCAAACTTACCGTCTGCATCGACCAGGATTTCCTTCTCGAATACCAGTTGATTCCCCTCGAAGGCGAAAAAGGTAACCTCCAGGCCGTGCGGGAGATCCGCTCCCTCCGTTCCGTTTTCGATTGAACCATAGATTGCCCCAGTGCTCACGTCAGTGGCTGGTTCTGCTGCTGTATCCTCGCTAAACGCGAGTGTGCGCACATAAGCTGCTGCAGCAAAGCGATCGCTCTCATCAAGCGCTCCCTCCAGCGCCGGCATTGAGCCTTTGCCCTGGGTGATCACTGTGTAATAATCATCGAGTGCGTTATCAGTGAAAAGCGCCACATCACGCAGGTCCACACCAGGTGCCAGGGCATCCCCGCGCTCACCATGGCAGTCGGTGCAGGTCTCTTGATAAATAACCTCACCCCGCTCAAGTTGATCCGACGAAACGCTCAGTGATAGTGCGTAGGCGACCACATCCCAGCGTTGCGCGTCGCTCAAATTCACGAAGGGAGGCATGAACCGTTCCATCCTGCCTTGTGTGACGGTAAGATACCAATCGTAAGGCAGCACGCTGGAGGCGAACGCCGGATCTCCTAACGGAGAAGGCTGGACATCCAGATTCGCGGACATCACCCCATCCCCCAACCCTGCAAGGCCATGGCACGTCTCACAGTTTTCCAGATAAAGCTGCTCCCCCTGGCTCAGATCCGGTGGCCCCTCCGGGGCTGAGATTTCTTCCGCCTGTGTTGCCTGCGGCTCAGGTGCGGGGCGCTGCTGCGTCGCTTGAGGAAGTTGTTCAGCAGCCTGACGAGTCGCCAACTCCGGGGGCGGTGTGACATCCTCGGAGAGTGAACATCCTGTCAATACGAGAAGGATTATTAGGAATAGGAAGACTTTTCGCTTCACGCTTGCCCCTCCACGTCAGACAGCGTGTTACCGCAACGAATGCAGAATAAATCATCCGCCTTTACTTCAGATCCACAGGAGGGACAGAAACCACCGTTCCTATCTTCCCTCTCACCCCGGATCTGCTTTATAGCCGCTTCGATCTCGTCGTCTATTTCGCGCCCTTCAAATCGCACATGACCACCTGCTTTCAGGTCATCGATCCGGCGTAAGATCCCTGCTCCTTCCTTCATCAAGACTTGCCGCTGACTCCGGTAATCCTCCTCCAGGATCTTCCCGGTATTGAAGTCCATTTCCAGCTCCTGCAGACTGTTTAGCACTCGATCGCGGCCGGCTTGAAGCTCAGAGGACAGCCGTTCCGTCTCTGTTACGTCCTTACCTCGATGCTGTATTAAGGGGAGGGCGACAAACGCCACCGTCAGCAGCGTCAACGCTAGCCCAGCAAGTATCGAGCCTATATCCATATTTGTACCTTCTCCTCGTTCATCTCACATCGTCCCATTACTACGCGCCTTGAATCCACTTATTTCGTGATGGGAAACGTGCAATCCTCAAAGCGATATTCATTTTTACTCAGCCATCACCATTTCGATTTGATTAACGATCTCGTCAAGAGATAAATAGGGTCCAATCTTCACAGCCGCCAATCGACCATCTGGCCCGATGATGTAAGTCTCCGGCACACCGAGAGTGCGGAATGCCTGCGAGATTCGTGTCCCCAGATCGGGACCGTTCGGGTAAGTAATCCCAAATTTCGCCAGGTATGCTCGGGCTTCAGTCTCCGTATCCACGTAGTCCACACCCAGGAAAACCACACCCTGATCCTTGTACATCTGGTATGCCTGTTCCAATTCAACAGCCTCTTGCTCGCAAGGTTTGCACCAGGACGCCCAGAAATTGACCACGACAATCTGGCCGCGGAGATCGGCGAAGTCGATCTCATCTCCTTCGAAAGTGCTCAGTATCAAATCGGGAACACGATCTCCAACCCTGATAGAACCTCGTTGGGAACGCACTAAACCTATGCCCAGGACGGCCAGAAGACCCAACACGAACACCCACACGAGCACAACGCCCCATCTCGGCCGCGATGTTTTCCCGGGCGAATCATCGTTATTATCCGTTGTTGAGTTATCGATAATTTCCATAAGGCAAATCCTCGCGCCTATTCGTCCCGCCGGCGCAGTTCCTGCTCCAATTGGGCAATGTAGGGATCGTCACTTTCTACACTCACACCCTTAGGTGTAGGTGGCTCAACCTTCCAAGCCCGCACAGACCGGAAGAGGATATAGGCCCCGATGGCGAACAAGACCGGGGGCAGGATGTATACAAGCGAATTAAATCCTTCCGCTGGTGGCTCGGCCAACACCCGCGGTCCATACTGATCGACGAAGTAGTCTTTGATCTGATCATCGCTCCAGCCCAATACCAGCTTCTCGCGAATGGTGGCTCGCCATTGTTCACATGCTTGCGTCGGACATACATCCAGCGGTATGTTTTCACATACCGGGCAATAAAGCTCGCGCGCGATGACGTTAACATCATCATCCGTAGGACCGCCATCTTGAGCAAAGGTGGGTACCGCGAACGCCAGTGAGAGTAGAATGAAACCCAGAGAAATTCCCATCGCCACTTGAAGTTTACGCATTAATAAACCTCCCCTCACGCTCGGGTAATCCTTGATGTAGACGACGTCTTGCTCGCCCGCCTCCGATCGCGATCGACCCAAATCGCCACGATGGCTCCGAGGCTGAAGACAACACCGCCGATCCAAATTAAATTAACCAGCGGGTTGTGATAAACCTTAAAAGTCGCATCGCTCCGGGAATCCGGATCCAACCCCACCAGGATCACATAGAAATCATCCGCCAGCGTAGAACGCGTGCCCGGTATGGTCACTGCCTGCTGTGAGTCGTAATAATAATCCTTGCGCGGGTATAGTTCGTCCACAAGCTTCCCGTCTTGATAAACAGAGACGACGGCTCGGGCGACGTTGCGGCCATCGTTGGTGTCAAATACCGAAAGATCGTCATAGGTCATCACGTAGCGTCCGAGCGTAACCTGCTCACCTCTGGTCAGCGTTGCTTGAGTCTCGGTCTGGTAAACCTCAATTCCGATGATGCCTAACGCCATCAGGACCACACCAAGATGGATGACATAGCCTCCATAGCGTCGGCGATTCCTCCCCACCAGACGCCATAACGCCAGCGGTAGGTTTTCGCCGTGCCGCCGTCGGCGCGCCATTGTTCCTCGCCAGAATTCGTATAGCGTTACTAACGCAACCAATGCCGCCGACGTATACCCCAGGAGGGCTATTGGGTTTCGAATCTCGCCGAAATACAGGGTGATGGGAACCAGCAGAGAGACGAGAGCGGGCTTCCATAGTGCCCGCCCGATTGTCTTCCAGGTGCTGCTTGCATAGGCGGACAGCGGGGCGATAGCCATCAGGACGAGCAACCCGAGCCCGAGCGGTCCATTTGCCCGCTCATAGAAGGGCGGGCCAACTGTGATCTTCTGACCCGTAATCAATTCGGATATCAATGGAAATATCACGCCCCAGAAGCTGACTACCAAGATACCCATGAAGAGAAAGTTGTTCAGCAGGAAGAGCGCCTCACGTGAGAACATCGAAGTCAGAAAGTTTTCGCCCTTCAGCATCTCCCAACGGTTAATCAACAGGCTGAGTGAAACAATAAATGTGACCCCGATGAAAACGAAAAACATCGGCCCGATTGCGGACTTGGCGAAAGCATGCACAGAGGAGAGTACACCAGATCGGGAGAGAAACGTGCCGAAGAGCACCAGAGCGTAGGTTAGAATGATCAGTACTACATTCCAGTGCTTGAGCATGCCTTTCTTCTCTTGAACCATTACAGAGTGTAGGAAGGCTGTCCCCGCGAGCCATGGTAATAAGGCGGCGATTTCCACCGGGTCCCAACCCCAGTAGCCACCCCAGCCGAGCACGTCGTAAGCCCAACGCCCGCCCAGGATTAACCCAATTGAGAGGAAGATCCAGGCAACCAGCGTCCAGCGGCGGGTGATGCGTATCCAGCGGTCGTCGCTACGACGAGTGATCAACGCGGCCATCGCGAAGGCGTAGGGGATCACGTAGGCGACAAAACCCAGATAAAGCGTCGGGGGGTGGATAATCATACCCGGATGGCGCAGAAGAGGATTCAAACCCCGACCGTCAAGCGGATTGAGCGGAACAGCGCCCTTAGGCTGCAGCATCGCCGCCACTTGCTGTCCATCCGCAGAAAGCCACAATCGAGCAAAAGGATTCTCAAAGAAGACCGTTAGGCTAACGAAGAAAGCCAGAGTGATCATCGTGACCATGATGAACCACGGAAGCAGTTCACGATCGCGATCCCACTTGCGCAAGCTGGCAGCACTTGTAAACGCCGCCATAAGCCACGCCCAGAAGACTAGCGAACCCTCCTGTCCACCCCACAGGGCGGTAACTTTCAAGTATGTGGGCATGGCATTGCTCGTCACTGAGGCTACAAATCCAATCTCGTAGTGACCCGTAGCGAGAAGCCATATGATCGCCACTGAGGCGACGGTTAACAACGGCCATGTCAACAGCATTGCGTAGCGGCCGCTCTCCACGAATTCCGGCCTACGTTTTAGCGCTCCATATGCCGCCGCACCTGCGCCATATAGCGAAGCCAAGAAGGTAATTACCAGCGCATAATAACCAATGTTCGCAACCACGTTTTGTCTCTCCTCTTAAGACACAAAATTTAAATACATAATGCGACGCTCGCCATGAGAAGACAATCGCCACAGGGAATGGACTTATCCGCCTTCGGCTTGCAATGGGATATCACCTTCATAGCGGGTGGGGCACTTGAGAAGTAATTCATCGGCATGGAAGATGCCGTCCTCACCCATCCTGCCAGTCACAATCGCCTGGGCTTCGTGGCGGAGCAGATCCGGCATGACACCGATGTATTCCACCTCTAGCCGTGTGCCCTGCGGGTCTTCCAACGCGATGTGCAGCGCCTCGGCCAGTCCGCCTGCTTCCTCAATCTCGTCCAGATCCGCGGGCACATTGGCTATAGTGAAACGAAGTGTTAGATTCTTGATATCGTACTGAATCGTGTCGCCATCTACGACGCCCGAGATCTTAATATCCCGATCTCCTAAGTCTTCACCCCTGGCGAACAATTCGTCAATCGTCAAATAATATTGCGCGGCGGCCTGAGTCGAGGAGGCAATTAAATACACAATCGCTGCGACGATCAAGAAACCGCCTAGGAGAAACTTCCCTTGGCCAGTACGTGTTTTTGTCACTTCGCCCATCCCTTTACCTCCAGATAGTCGACCGCTGTTCCCATTGCCACGAGAGAGCGGCGGAATTGTATCACCAAAACATGATCGTTTTTGCAGCCTCGCCGTGACAAAGTAAGCGACGCGCCAAGAACAGAACCACGATGGGTCCAAGTACATATCTTCACATGAATTCATTAAAGGTATATGAACCCCAGACTAAAAGAAGATGAGAGGCTACTGATCACAAAGTTAATGGGGGATTGAAGACAATGGCGGTATTATATATCTCGTGACACTCGGCTTTGCGGCACGAATTCCTTCAGTGAACTGTTTTTTACCGCTTGGACTCGCCCATCTCCAGGATAGGTGAGACCGTTGAAGGTGCCGGGGCGATTACAATTTAGAGAACACCCTTTTACTGCTCGAGGAAGGTCTAAGTGATACCAACAAACCAACGTGATAATCAAGAAGGTCCGTTAGCCACAAACCTTTCATCGAACCTTAAACCTATCCGGCCTTTTTTTCCTTGGGCTCCAAGTCTGCGGTTCACCGTGACCCTGGCAATCCTTATACCGATCGCCCTGGTTTTAGTCGCTTCCACAATCGTGGAATACAACCGCCATCGTCAGCGAGACCTGGCGAGTATGTCCCTGCTCGCCTCGCAGACTGGCCAGGTCATCAAGCAGGTGCTCTATCGCGAAATGCTGCGCTCTGATTTCGAAGCGATCCAATCGATCTTTGACACGCTCAGTGAAGAGAAATCCATTCAAGAGCTATTACTACTCGACACCAACGGCCGAGTCATCTTCTCTCCGGGCGATGAAACCACAGGGGTTATTTTCGATAACCAGGACCCCTCTTGCCAGCCCTGCCACAGCCTGTCTCCTCAGGATCGTCCAACAGGAATCATCGTTGACCTTCCCCAAGGGCAGAATTCCTTCCGGAGCATGCAACCCATTGAGAACCAACCCGAATGCGCCCAATGCCACGACCCAGATCAACGCCTGCTGGGCTTGCTGCTGACCGATCTATCCGTCGCTCCCATTCAGGACGCGCTCGCCAAGGACTTGCGTGATGCTGTGCTCTGGTGGGCTGGTACGGGTGTCGTAATTGTCTTGCTGGTTAACCTAATAATCAATCAAACCGTGCTCAGCCGCCTTCATAAAATGTCGGGGGCAATAGCGAGGTTTGGAAAAGGGAAATCTTTTGAAGCCCTTTCCGAAACTCCGCGCGACGAAATCGGACGTCTTAGCGCCGTGTACAACCGCATGGTTCGGCGCATTCGAGAACGAGATAATGAGAATG
>SOIH01000129.1 GCA_004376895.1 Anaerolineales bacterium
GTGGCGACAACGATGGCAATGCTCATAAGGTCGGTCGGGAATGCTGGCCAGGGCATCACGCTAATCTGGGGGATTTTCTCGCCGATATCGAACTCCACTTTCATCTTCTGATCGGCGGGGACAAAGATGTCAAGTCCATCGATCTCCCAATCGACGCCTAGCTTATTGAAAACGAGGCGTGCCATGGCTAGATAGTCTGGGGCGGCATCCCGGATCGTGATCTCACCGCCAGTTATCACAGCAGCGCCTATCAGGCTCATAACTTCAAGGTAATCTGGACCGATTGTGTGTTCGCCTCCATGCAGTTTCTCTACGCCAGAGATTTTCAAAGCGTTTGAGCCAATGTTTTCGATGTTCGCTCCCAGTCGATTCAGGAAGATACAAAGCTCCTGAACATGGGGTTCGGAAGCGGCATTCATGATCATCGATTCGCCTGGAGCGACAACGGCGGCCATGATAGCGTTTTCTGTCGCAGTGACGCTGGCTTCGTCAAGGAGAATCTTCGTGCCCGATAATCCTTGGGGTGCGCGCATGGAGAATTCTTTTTCGCCGTACTTTACCTCAGCTCCTAGATGTTTGAGAGCCATGATGTGTGTGTCCACACGACGGCGTCCGATGACATCGCCACCAGGCGGCGGTAAATCAACACCTCCCATTCGCCCCAGCATAGGTCCGGCAATTAGAATCGAAGCGCGAATTTGCCTGGCTAAATCCGGATCGAGATCACAATCTCGAATTTCTTGAGCGTGCACACGCCAAGTGTGGGGTTTAAGGTCATCGACCTTCACGCCCATAGTCTCGAGCAGTTGCCTCATCACGTGCACATCACCGATCTGTGGGACGTTGTGCAAAACTACGGGTTCATCGGTGAGAAGGCACGCGGCTAGCAATGGTAGCGCGGCGTTCTTATTGCCGGAGGGGGTGACCTCCCCTTGAAGTGGATATCCACCTTCAATTAGAAATGCGGGCATGGTTCATCCTTTTGTCTTGAAGACAATCTCGTCGCCCGGGTTGAGCTTGAGCGTATTCGCGGCATTGCCGCCATTAATCGCGATTTCAAGCAGGCTTGAACTCCCAATATAGGCCAGCGCCTCGCCCTTCGGAACGTCGCCGAATGTTCGACCCAATGGTACTACATCACCCTGAGGAAGGATCACATCGTAATCTCGGGCGTTGAGGGTCCGTGCAGAAAATGATGGGATCCAGGGCTTGAAGGAAAGGTCATCGTCCGTGAGGTCGAACCTGCCAATGCTTGTAATCAGGTTGCCAAAACGGTCGCTGTGCATGATCTCGCCTTGGATCGATCCTGCCCCCAAATCTTTCAGAAGCGGGTCAGGGATGCGAACGAGATCTTGAATTATCGGGCCGAATTCCTCGAGCGGTATATCTCGGGCTAGATGGGCAGCTGCAGGGGCGAAGATATCCCTCCCGTGAAAGGTATGACTGATTGTTCGCAGCTGATAATGAGGGTTCAATAATTCTGCCGACTTGTGCTTGTCAGTCGAATAGAGCAAGAAGCTGAAGAGACCGTTATCAGGACCGACACAATAAAGACCGGGCAGCTTGATCGCAACCGCCCGTCTATTTGTTCCGACACCGGGGTCAACGACGGCCAGCAGAATGGTTTCGGGTGGGAGGTAGGATCGTACACGCCATGCTTCGAAGGCGGCACGCTTGACATCACCATGGGGGATTGCGTGGGTCAGGTCGATGATGCGCGCAGCCGGAGAGATGCCGGCGATAGCAGCTTTCATCATCCCAAGGTAGATGTCATCCAGGCCGAAGTCTGTGAGGATAGCGATGTGCTTGATCAAAATTCTTACCCTATGGAGCGATTCTAATGGAAATAAAAAAACAGGTCAATCAAGTAGAAATTCACGACAAGCAGGTACTGTCAAGTGGAAAAAGTGTGATTTGGAGAGCTGCGGAAGGTAAGGAAAAAGTGCCCGCTGTGGTAGAATCTTATTTCGTGAATATACCTGATAATCAGGTTGAACCCAAGCCAATTAGCATACTATCTGCGTTGGTGGCTGGGTTTGACAGAATAGCGGCAAAGCCGCTCCTAATCTTACCGTCTTTGCTTTTGGATTTATTCCTCTGGTTCGGCCCGCATCTGACGGTACCATCACTGCTTCACGCTGCCGCAGCCGGGCTGAGTATCCCGGCGGGTGCCGATCCTGGCATAACGGAGCAGCTGGCCCTCTTCCGGGAGGCGCTGGATCTATTTAGTGAGCGGTACAACCTTCTGACGGCGTTTAGCACGCTTCCCGGGGGAATGCCTTTCAATTTTCTATTCGCCTTGCTCACGAGCGTATCAGTGGGCATACCTAGTTTGGTGGCGGGTCGAATGCCGCTGCTAACACCTCTAGGGCAGACGTCACAGTTGGAAATACTCGACCCGATGTTTGTCTTATCCCTATGGTTCGGTCTGGCGCTGGCAGGTATCGGCGCGGGTGCGATCTTTCATCGATTGGTGGCACAGCAAGTAGACCCGGAAGCTGAATTGGGCCATCTTTGGCGGGATTGGATGAAATTGGTTCTTCTTGCAGTTGGAGGGTATCTGCTCACAGTGGTTGTTCTCACAATCGGCATGCTCGTTGCCGCGATCGACGGTCTAGCTTATATCGCGTTGCCTGTTCTTTTCGTCGCCGGGGTTTATCTTGCATTTACCCCCCACGGCATCATCCGCTACCGTTTGGGAATCTGGAATGCGGTTAAGCAAAGCATCCGTGTTGTGCGGTTTAATTTTTTTGGGTCAAGCGGATACCTGCTCACCGCATTTCTCATCATGTGGGTATCCACATCTAATGTCTGGTCTCTAGCGCAAGAGGACTCGTGGATTTTCGCGTTGGCCATAATGGGCCATGCTTTTATCGCAACAATGTTGATCGCCGGAAGTTATGTGTTCTTTCAAGGGCGAAAGGATTGGCTCGAGTGGCAACTCGCGCGGATCGTGAATGTGCTGAATCAGGAAAAACCTGAATTTCCAGACGAATAGGCAAAGTTCCATTTGCACTCGGAGTAAGACGATAATCGACCCTGTTGATCATCAACAGGGGATAAATAAGGAGAACGCAACGTGGCCAAGCGGTCTCAAAAAAAGGTAAGCAGTTACGCAGCAAAAGATATCCAGGTTTTGGAGGGCTTAGAGGCTGTCCGCCGCCGACCGGGCATGTATGTTGGCGGCACGGATATAAAAGCGCTTCATCATCTGGTATATGAAGTCGTTGACAACTCAATTGACGAGGCGCTTGCCGGTGCCTGTGATCACATCGATATCGTGATCCATCCCGATTGCAGCGTATCCGTCGAGGACAATGGGCGCGGCATCCCTGTCGATAAGCACCCGGAGCAGAAAAAATCCGCCCTCGAGATCGTAATGACCGTGCTCCATGCCGGCGCCAAGTTCGGCGGAGATGGCTACAAGGTCTCCGGTGGGCTGCACGGCGTTGGCGTCTCGGCCGTAAACGCGCTTTCTGAGTGGTGTGAAGTGGAGGTCAAACGGGACGGCAAGATCTACTTCCAACGCTATGAACGCGGCGCTCCAATGAAGCCTGTTGAGGCTATCGGGAAAGCTCCTAATAAAGATACTGGCACGAAAACCAGGTTCATGTTTGATCGGACGATCTTCAAAGGGGACTTCGAGTATCGCTATGAGAGTCTAGTTCAACGATTCAGAGAGATGGCGTTTGTCACCCGGGGCGTTGCCATTCATCTGCTCGATGAGCGCGACGGCCGAGAGATGACATTCTTCTTCGAAGGCGGGATCAGCTCCTTCGTTGCGTATCTTAATCACAATAGGGGAGTATTGCACCCCGTGGTTCACGTCGAGAAAGTCACGGGCGGGACTGGAATCGAGGTCGCACTTCAATATACAAATGCCTATGCTGAGTCAGTGTATTCCTTCGCCAATACGATTAACACAGTCGACGGTGGTACCCATCTGACAGGGCTCCGGGCAGCGATCACTAGAACGATCAACGATTATTCTCGCAAGAACAACTTGCTGAAAGATACGGATCCCAATTTTAGCGGTGATGATACACGCGAGGGGCTTACGGCGATCGTCAGCATCAAGCATCGCGATCCCCAGTTTGAAAGTCAGACCAAGGTGAAGTTGATGAACGCGGAGGTCCAGACCCAGGTCCAGCAAGTGTTGGGTGAGGCTTTCTATGAATTCCTGGAAGGAAATCCGAGAGCGGCGAAGGCGGTCGTGCAGAAATGCCTGACATCCGCAAGGGCGAGAGATGCCGCAAAGAAAGCGCGAGATCTGGTTATCCGTAAGAGTGTACTGGAGAGCATGACGCTTCCGGGGAAGCTGGCGGATTGCTCAGAACGAGATCCGAATAAGTGTGAACTCTATATTGTGGAGGGCAATTCAGCGGGTGGTACGGCGAAGCAGGGCCGGGATCGACATTTCCAAGCCATCCTGCCGCTTCGGGGCAAGATTCTGAACACCGAGCGTGCCAGGTTAGATAAGATCCTCTCCAACAATGAAGTCAAAGCGATGATCTCCGCTTTGGGAACCAGCATCGGTGAGACTTTTAACCTCGAGGGCTTGCGATATGGGCGGGTCATTATTATGACCGATGCAGATGTGGACGGCAGCCATATTCGCACGCTACTCCTGACATTCTTCTTCCGCTATATGAATCAGCTGATTGAGGAAGGGCATCTCTTCGTCGCCCAGCCGCCTCTTTATCGTATTGGTTACAAGAAAAAGATCCATTACGCTTACACCGAAGCTGAAAAGGATCAGGTTATCAAGGAATTGGGGGTAGACGGAGATCGTGTTTCACTCTCGCGCTACAAGGGTTTGGGCGAGATGAACCCGGAACAGCTTTGGGATACGACGATGGATCCCGCCAATCGGATCCTGCTCCAAGTTACGATCGAAGATGCAGCAGCGGCAGACCGGACGTTTGATATGCTGATGGGTGCCGCTGTACCGCCGCGACGCCGATTCATCCAAACGCATGCGAAGGAAGTCCGCAATTTGGATATTTGAACCATTAAAGTCGATATAAGAAGGGGCTCCGAAAAATTGTCGGAGCCCCTTTGATGTTCTCGATTGTTGGTTTTGAAGAAGTAGAGCAGCAATCAGGAGAGCGCTGAACTCCCATCCCCATCGCCACTGTAGAAAGGATTCTTGCCTGTAGTATGGTCGGTTGTGTCAAGGACTTTTTTCACCTGAGGCAGGGCTTCTCGTATTGCAACTTCAACCCCCTCCTTAAGCGTCACATCGACAAGCCCGCAGCCCTGACAACCACCGCCGAAGGTGATATACGCTGTATCATCCTTATAGTCGAGCAAGGCCACAAAACCTCCGTGGGAAGCCAGGCCGGGATTAATCTTGGTGTCCAACAGTTCTTGTACGGCCTGCGCGGTTGAGTCCTTCCATACCGGATTGGGGTTTTCGATCAGAAAGCCTCGCTGGAAGTCGTCTTCTTGATAGTCCAGCGTCGAGTCCTTTAAATTGGGTGCTGTCTCAGGATCGATCAAGACTCTGAAGCCATCAAATTGAACTGCTTCATCATCGGCAGCTTGATCTTCCTCGGGCACAAACCTCACCGCGTACTGGAAACCTCCTGGCCCACGGCCTAATATCTGCATCCGCAAGGACATTCCTGATTTACTCTCATCCTGCAATAGATCCTTGATTACTTTCTCGGCAGTTTCTGTAATTTCGATCATGAAACCCTCCTAATGCTGGCGATTATACCGTAAGTCGTTGATGCCTTTGAAAAAAGAGGAGCTGGTTTTTGTGGAGTCAGGAAGCACTGCCTCCGGTCGCAGGCGCAGCCTGTGCTTTGAGGTTTGCGCGT
>SOIH01000250.1 GCA_004376895.1 Anaerolineales bacterium
CATCGAAATCAACAAGCCACTGGGAAGGACGAGTCATGAGTGTGATTGAGACCCAACGTGAGGAAAGCTCGATTCCAGTGATTTTGGTTCGACCATCAAAAGGTTGGGCTAGTCTCAACCTGGGTGAATTATGGCGTTATAGAGAATTGGTCTACTTTTTTATATGGCGCGATATCAAAGTCCGTTATAAGCAAACTTTATTAGGAGCAGCGTGGGCGATCATACAGCCCTTCTTGGTGATGGTTATCTTCAATATTTTCTTCGGAAAGCTGGCCAATATGCCATCGGATGGCATCCCGTATCCGATTTTTGCCTATGTAGCGCTATTGCCGTGGCAATTGTTTGAAAATGGCGTCCGTAAGGCTGGCAATAGTTTAGTAACCGGACGGAATTTATTAACCAAAGTGTATTTCCCGCGTCTGGCTATTCCGATAGCTTCAGTAATTGCGGGGTTGGTAGATTTCGCCCTTGCATTGACCATTCTCTTGGTAATGATGTGGTTTTATGACTATAGTCCAACGAAATGGATTTTGTTCACCCCGTTGTTACTGATCCTGGCGCTTGTGACTGCATTGGGAACAGGTCTATGGTTATCGGCGCTTAACGTAAATTATCGTGATATTGGTTATATCATTCCTTTCATTATACGCGTTTGGTTCTTCCTCACTCCGATCACGTATTCGGCAAGCATCGTTCCCGAGGAGTATCAAACGATATATGCCCTCAATCCAATGACGGGTGTCATACAAGGTTTTCGCTGGGCTATGCTGGGTGTCGGAGAACCGCCTTCAGCCCTGATACTTGCCTCTACAGTTGCAGCAGTATCCATCATGATCAGTGGCTTGTTCTATTTTCGTCGAATGGAAAGAACCTTTGCAGATGTAGTGTGAGAAGATGCTGTAGCAGGATATGGAATATCAGCTTGTAATTCTCGAGCGCCTGTTTCATACCGCTCTTTCGCTAACTGAGGAGCACATATGACCGATGTTGTAGTTCATGTTGAAGACTTAGGTAAACAATATCGCATCGGGGAGCAGATCGCGGGCTATCGCACACTGCGTGACACGTTGGTCGATATAGCAGCAGCACCGTTTCGGAGATTATCGTCAGGTATCAGGGGTTCTACTTCGATTGAGAGGCAGGAGACGATCTGGGCATTGCGTCATGTCTCCTTCGAGGTTCGTACGGGTGATGTGCTTGGGATCATCGGCCGCAATGGAGCGGGCAAGAGCACCCTTCTCAAACTGCTTTCACGCATCACCGAACCGACCGAAGGCCGCGCTAGCATTCGCGGCCGGGTAGGTTCGCTGCTTGAAGTTGGCACCGGCTTTCATTATGAACTGACCGGCAGGGAAAATATTTTCCTCAACGGGGCAATTTTGGGCATGAAGCGGGTAGAAATTAAGCGTAGATTTGACGAGATAGTAGGTTTCGCCGAGGTGGAGAAGTTCATCGATACACCAGTCAAACGTTACTCAAGCGGGATGTATCTACGACTGGCCTTCGCTGTCGCTGCTCACCTCGAGCCTGAGATCCTACTGGTTGACGAGGTATTAGCCGTTGGCGACGCTGAGTTTCAACGTAAATGCCTGGGGAAAATGAGTGATGTATCACAGCAAGGTCGGACAGTGCTCTTCGTAAGCCACAACATGTCAGCCATTCTCAACCTTACTGAGCGTACGCTTGTGTTAGATGAGGGACGCCTCGTGCTTCATGCAGATACAGGGGAAGCGGTAGATTATTACCTAGCATCGGGATTCTCCCAAAC
>SOIH01000124.1 GCA_004376895.1 Anaerolineales bacterium
GTATGCAGGACCGGTGATTCGCTTGTCGGGATAACAATCATCCTTGCCCCAATCCTGACCCGATTCTGCCATCAAATGGCTACAACCTCGTGCTATCAAAGGATAGGATCGAATTGTTTGCTATCGATACTTGCATCAGGAGGTCCGTCAAACGCAGACTGCAAGCTCATATACCCACTGAATTAGGAGGTCGAAATGAACAGAAAATCAACTCTTCTCATACTGGCAGCATTCTCGTTATTTGTAAGCGCCTGCGGCGGCTCAACCGCAGCTCCAACAGTTTCGCCAACGAACACGCCGGTGGCTACCGAATCAGCACCCCCTACGGCAAGAGCAGTCGATATCTCGCAGCTCATTGTAGAGAACTACCCTCGCGTGGATGGATCCACATCTGCCTATCCTCTGCAGATGACGCTTGCTTGCCAGATCCTTGATGTTCCCTGTATTTGGCTTGAGGGCGATTTATTCAGCACAACGCGGAGCATCATCCCCGATCCCGAATTCGAAGGATCGTCAGACCAGGTTGAGAAGATTTACAACATCTGGCACAGCGGCACACACGGTTCATATATGAACCTCATCGAAGGCAATGCGGACATCATCATCGTGGCCCGTCCACCTTCCGAAGACGAGCTGCAAGCTGCAGAGCAAGCTGATCTCCACCTCGAATTCAAACCCATTGCCTTAGATGCATTCGTGTTTGTTCTGAACGAAAAGAATCCCATTGATACTATTACTTTGGACAACATCCGCGCCGTCTATACGGGAGAGATCACAAACTGGTTGAAGCTGGGGGGCTCATTTGCTGAGATCCACACCTATCAAAGAAATCGCAACTCAGGGAGCCAAGAGTTGATGGAAAGACTGGTCATGCGCGGCGCGCCCATGATTGAATCGCCGGATATGATCCTGGAATCGATGATGGGGCCGATCCACGCGATAAGCGATGACCCTTTGGGCATCGGTTATTCGGTCTATTTCTACGCCGCTTTTATCTTTCCACACGAGCGTGTGAAAATGATCGCCGTCGACGGCGTCCGTCCGACTTCGGAGAACATCGCCGACCGGTCGTATCCTCTGACCACGGAGGTTTATGCGGTTATCAGGGGGGATGCCCCCCGGGATAGTGCAGCGCGCTTGCTGCTGGATTGGCTGCAGACGACAGAGGGACAGGCTGCTATTGCCAAGAGCGGATATGTGCCGATCTCACATTAATAGCGACACAGGTATTCGCTTATAACGAATAAAGGGGCGCACCCGTATGTGCGCCCCTTTATCTTCAGATTATTGAGTGGACATCCAAGCAGGATTAAATAAAAGTTCGCTATACAACACATCAAGAGACACATCAAGCTTGATACGTCTGGGTGACATGGAAATAGTGCTTCTGTATGCGCTGCTGCATATTCGCCTGAACTCATCGCGTCACAATGCGCGTCCGTTCCTCGTTAAAAGAGTGAAGCGACTCAAGGATCATGCGCGGGTGAATCTGCGTTTTGATGAAATCGTCGATACTTCGAAGATGGCATTATTGTTGTGTTCTGATGATCTAGAGCGATACCTTAGATTATTTGCACGAGAGGCAATATACTGATAATAATGTGTTTGTAGAATAAACTTATGCCTATCCGGGTTCATATACCGATGGCAAACTCCTAAAAAATATTGACCTGACAAAAGGTCCAATCGAAGCTCGAAAGAACAGAGGTGAGATATGTCGAAAATCCTGCAATCTGGGCTGAGAGGTGCCTGCTTGATCGTGCTGTTCGTCAGCCTATTTGCCTTCCCTGCATCGCTCGAAGCCGGAGGGGGCGTATTCGTCGTGAACACTGTAGATGATCTAAGCGATGGCATCTGCGATAGTTCTCATTGTTCTTTACGCGAAGCGATTATTAAGGTGAATACAAATCCTGGGCCTCAATACATCTACTTCGACATCCCAGGACCGGGTCCGCATGAGATTGCGCTATGTTCTATGCTGCCACCCTTAACGGATGATGGGACTCTGATCGATGGCACCACCGAGCCTGACTATAGCAGCGGCTGGCCAGCTGTGGTCCTGAAACCGGGCATCCATACTCTTTCGGTGTTTCCCGGTTGTACCCCTCCACCGATTGGGCTCTGGATCCAGGGAAGCGATATTATCATCCGCGGTCTGAGCATCGTTGGTTTTTCGTCTCCATCCTCTTCCGTAGCCGCAGGCATTGTGATCCATATGGGCACCAGCAACACCATCGAGCAGAATTTTATTGGGATGGATGCTGCGGGCACACCAGTCGGCAATCACGACGGCATCTTGATTGGCTATTCGGGTCAGATCATCAGAGATAATCGGATTTCCGGCAATGTAAACGGCATCCATGCATTGGGTGATTCCCATCAAATCCGATCGAATTTCATCGGCACCGATCCCACCGGGATGACAACCAGTGCCTCGCTGGGGAACGAAGTAGGGATATTAATCGAACCACCCTCGAGCGCAGTCGAGATCGGCGGAACCATCCCAGCTTGGAGTAATATCATCTCCGGGAATGACGTCGGGGTCGAGATTCGATCGGACGGCAACATCCTACTTGGTAACCGCATCGGTACGGATACTGCTGGCCTCTCCGGACTTGGAAACGACACAGGTGCTTTGATCCGCGGTGATGGCAACACTATCGAAGGCAATCTAATCAGCGACAATAATGTTGGCCTGATTCTAATCGGTCATGCCAATCAGGTATCCGGCAATTTTATTGGAACGGATCTTAGCGGGGATATGGTCATTCCCAACGATACAGGAATTCATGTCGTAGGACATGAAAACGTCATCGGTGGAGCTATCCCGATTAGTGTCCCGCCGGGAACATCTGCCGGGAATATCATTTCCGGCAACCTGACCGGGGTTTACCTCGGGCCCTCTGCTCAAAACAATCACATCTACGGCAATAAAATCGGTGCCGCAAATAGTGCGGACACAGCTCTGCCTAACCATACCGGTATCGAGCTGGAAGGCGCCGCTAATAACACGATCGGCAGCACCCATTTACCACACGAAGCCAACTGGGTGTTTTACAACCATGGTGATGGGATCCGTTTTATCACGTCAGCCAGCGGCAACCTCGTCACCGGCAATTACATTGCCTTCAACGAACGAGGTATCACTGCTGGTGCCACAACAGGCATTTCCATAGCCAACACTTTCCATAACAATTCCATCTATACAAACGATTTCCTGGGTATTGATCTTTTCCCCTGGGGTGTGACACCTAACGACCCCGGAGATGCAGATTTCGGTGCAAACGACCTACTCAACTTCCCCGAGATCACCTCAGCTTCCCAAACCACAGTTGAGGGCATCGCCTGCCCGGGATGTGTCGTAGAGATCTTCGAATCAGATCATGATCCCTCGGATCATGGCGAAGGCATCAGCCCACTCAATGAGGGGACCGCGAATGAATTCGGGGAATTCAGCTTAAGCATCGACCCAATTCATAGCATCACCTATTGTGACAAGATTACGGCTACGAACACAGATTCCATCGGCAATACATCTGAGTTCTCTTTGAATGCCCTCGTGACTCCCTGCTTTACTCTCAACACTCCCCTGCTTATTCTCGTGGGTTTGCTCTTCGTTTTCGGCGGGGGAATCGCGGGCAGGTCCATCGGGCGTGGACGCAACCGTTCACCGGCAGGGTCTGCCGCCGGCGGCGCCGCAGCAGGCGCCTTGATCGGAGCTGGTCTAATCGCCGCCTCCTCCCTACTCCCGCCAGTGCAAATAAACTTTGGCGACACCTCGCCGCCACGCGCTGGACCCAGCGCGGTTCTACCCTCCTGCAGCATATTCCTCGATCCAGATGAAGTTACACCTCCTGACGGTGCGGTGATGGATGATGCGAACTTCAATCTTGAGTGGGGATGGGCAGCGGATCCACCACAGAGCCCGATTCGCTGGATCGTCGAACTCCAAGGCGCGCGGGAAACCGAGCTGTCTCAAACTAGCGAAGGGTTCAGCCTTCCTTTCGCAGCTTTCGGACTCTCACCGACTCCGGGTAGTCGCTTTCAATGGCGGCTGATTGGTGAGCAAAACCCAACCGGTGGACAAGAATGGCAGGTCTTCTGCGAACCCTCACCATGGCTCTCCTTCCAGATTGGATCACTACCTCCATTGAACATCGCTCCTTGGCCAACCGAGCAGGAGCAAGAACCCGAACCCACCCCCACGGCTACACCAACACCACCGCCCCCGGCGACTGAGGAGGCGTGCACATATGTGGCGCTGGAAAATACGTTCTGCCGGGCGAGTGACTACGTTGAATCGGAAGAGATCGCCATCCTACTTCAAGGCGAGATGGCGGAAATCCTCGCCATCAACCCAGAGTTTACACATGGCCGGTTCCTGGTTGCCTCGCAACAACGATGCTGGATCTGGCTCGGGCTGATGGATGGTCCGCAAAACCCTGTCGAAGCCTGCGGGGTGCCTGTGATCGAACCACCGACACCTCCTCCACCACCTGCTTGCTCGCCGAATTTAGATCAGGAAATGTGTGAAGCCAGCGGTGGTACCTGGTTTAGCGAGGGTGCTGCAGCGGCACCACATTGTGAGTGCCCTGGTTAATACCGGAGCCAGGCCAAACAACCTCTAACTTCAAACCAGCACCCTTCAACGGTTCCTGTTCACGTTTTTTCAATTTGAGTTCCATCGCAGGGACTGCGATGGAACTCTAGCTCTTGATAAGTCCACAGATAAGAAGCCCTAAAAGCAATGCATGAGTTCATTCTTTTTGATATATTCCAAGATGAACTCGAAAGGGAGAATGCCCGATTGCCACACGAAGATAAGTCCATCCCCAGCCAACATGGATTACTGAACACCTTATGGGATATATGGCGCGCACGCCGGGGTGGCAAACATGCCCTTACCACTCGACGTGAGCATCGGCTGGCGAATTTGATCGCGTTCGCGCGTGCGCGGTCCCCCTTCTACCAAAATCTATATAGGCAACTACCTGCAGGCATCCATGAAATTCAAGAGCTGCCGCCGGTCTCGAAACCGGATTTGATGGAGAGCTTCGACGATTGGGTCACCGACCCAAAGGTAACCAAGACCGGTGTCGACGCCTTCGTAACCGACACGGACCTCGTCGGCAATTATTATTTGGACCAATATGCCCTCTGGACTACGTCAGGGACTACCGGCGAACCCGGTGTCTTCGTCCATGATGGCGATGCCTTGAATATCTACGCGGCTCTTGGGTTGTTGCGAGGCATAAATGCTTGGATGACGAAGGGTAATCTTTGGGCTTTCCTGCGACGGGACGTCCGAGTGGCGATAGTGATTGCCACCGGTGGTCACTGGGCCAGCGACGCTGTAAAAGAGCTCGTCCGCGGGCTCCACCCCTCAATATCTGATCGCATCCATACTTACTCGGTGCTAACGCCTTTGCACCAGATGGTGAAATCGTTGAATGACTATCAGCCCACCATCTTAATCGGCTACCCCACTGCCCTGACTCTGCTGGCAAACCAGCAGGTGGTTGGTGGACTGAAGATTTCCCCCCTCCTGGTGGTTACCGCTGCCGAGTGGCTCACACCAGGTGCTCGCGATCAAATCGCAGGTGCGTTTGATTGTCTGGTGCGGGAAACTTACGCCGCTACGGAATTCATGGGCATCGCCTATTCGTGCGACCACGGCCGGCTCCATGTGAATAGCGACTGGGTGATCCTGGAGCCCGTTAACGAGGCTTATCAGCCTGTTCCACCGGGCCAACCATCACAAACAGCTCTATTGACCAACCTGGCCAATCGGGTGCAGCCGAT
>SOIH01000047.1 GCA_004376895.1 Anaerolineales bacterium
CTATGTGAAAAATCGGAATAATGTAGGCGCTGACCGCAAGACGCGAGCTAGACATCTCGGGGATAAATGGGATCAAGGATTCGGAGATATGCGTGGAACCTATCATTCAAACCCTCTACGATCAAATCATCCAGGGAAAGATGGACGAAACCGAGGCGAGCGTACAGAACGCGCTCGGTGAGGGCCTTTCCCCTGAACGAATCCTCTCCGAGGCGATGACGGCGGCGTTGGCGCGCGTGGGAGAGTTATTCGAGGCCGGCGAGTACTTCGTTCCGGAGATGCTGATCTCAGCCAACGCCATGCAAAAGGGGATGGCTGTTTTGAAGCCCCACCTGGTTGAAGTCGGGCTCGAACCCGCGGGCAAGATTGTGATCGGAACCGTCAAGGGGGATTTGCACGACATCGGCAAAAACCTCGTGGCGATGTTGTTGGAAGGCGCCGGGTTTGAGGTCGTCGACCTGGGGACAGACATCGCCCCTGAACGCTTCATTGAAGCAATTGAGCGCGAGGATGCCGATCTGCTCGGGCTCTCCGCCCTCCTTACCACGACGATGGAGAACATGCGCCTGACGATGCAAGTAATCCAATCCGCGGGCGTGCGTGAACTCGTCAAGGTGATGATCGGCGGAGCTCCTGTCACGGACGCGTTTGCAGCGGACATCGGCGCAGACGGCTATGCTCCTGACGCGAGCCGAGCCGTCGCATTGGCGAAGAAATTGGCAGGTTGAAGATTGCTGATCGATTGGATCCGCGAATCGGCTCTCCAATCATCACAGTTCACTCGTCGCGAAGAAGCGAGCAATTAGTTATGCGACTCGATGAAATTTCATGTTACCTGTTGGACATGGATGGAACGATCTACCTAGGCAATCAACTTCTTCCAGGGTCGGGCGATTTCATCCAGCTCATCTCGGAAAAAAACATCCAATATTTTCTCCTGACCAACAACTCTTCTCGATCAAGAAGCGATTACGTAGCAAAGCTCCGCAATATGGGTCTCGAAGTTACCGCCGACCGGATACTTACATCAGGTGCAGCTACTGCATCCCTGCTCGCCGGCAGGAATGAGGGCGCCCGGATTTATCTCGTTGGGACACCCTCTTTGCAGGCCGAGTTTCTCGATCATGGTTTTGAACTCACCGATGACTATCCTGATAGCGTCGTGCTCGGCTTCGACACCACTCTAACCTACGAGAAATTATCACGACTTTGCTCTTTGGTTCGGGAGGGTACTCACTACATTGCCACGCATCCCGACCTCAACTGCCCCACGGCGCAAGGACCGATCCCCGACATCGGTGCCACCATCGCCTTCGTGGAGGCTTCGACCGGCAGGTCGCCGGACGAGATCATCGGCAAGCCATTCCAACCTATGCTGGAAGTGGTCCTCTCCAGAACAGATTTATCACCCTCACAGATCTGCATGGTCGGAGACCGTCTTTACACCGACATCGCCATGGGGCAACACGGATTGCGAACAACCTTGGTTCTGAGTGGTGAAACCCAGCGGGCAGACCTGGCCGAATCCCCATACAAACCGGATCTCGTCGTAAGCGGAATCGGTGAGCTCGCGCAGTTGATCAAAGATCAAGGGTGATATTTCGACGGTGACGAGCTCCCGGGACTCAGTCCTAAACGCCAGCATCGATATAAAATAAAATCACTGCCATTAGAAAACCCATGAACCTTGTGGAAGGGGTATCGTCGCCTCTGCAAAATCGCCGATGTCCAGTTGCAAGCACGGGAGAGGCCATCGGGTCAGGGGAATCTACGCTAGCCGGGCACTGTTGGGCGCGATCCGGTCAACCCTCAGCATCAGGTCCTGAGCCAGGTCTCCTGCACTCGGGTACCGCTTTTCCGGCTCTTTCGCCATCGCTCTGAGAACTACCCTCTCTACTTCTCGAGCAGTGTATTGCATTGGCGGTGGAGTCCCCTCGAGTTGTTTGTGGAGCAATTCTTTCATGCTGAACTTAAGTGGGTCGAAGGGAGCTTGTCCCTCCAGAAGCTCATAGATTACGACGCCAAACGAGTAGATGTCGGAACGCAGGTCCGCGCTATCCCCGCGGATTTGCTCGGGACTCACATAAGCAGGCGTGCCCATAAACATCTCCGCGGTCGCTTGAACCATCACGTCCGCCATGCGCGCCAAACCAAAATCCGTTAACACCGCTTTTAGATCGGGAGGAATCAGCCTGGAGGGATCCACAGGCATTATGTCGCTTTCCAGGACGATATTGGATGGTTTCACATCCAGGTGAAGGACACCTGATTCATGGGCGTAATCCAGCGCCGAGGCCAGCGAACGGACGATCCCAACGACAATGTGGAGCGGCAGCAACAGACCCTGCCCATGGATCACGCGCAGGTATTCGTGCAGAGGCATGCCCTCGAGCAGGTCCATGATGATGTAGGGTCGCCCCTGCACAACGTTGCAATCCAAACAGTGGACGATATTTGGATGCTGCATCCCCGCGATCGCCTCTGCTTCGCGCTGAAACCGCCTTTGAAAAAACAGGTCCTCGCGAATCTGGGCGTGCATAATCTTCACCGCGACAGGTCGTTCTTCAACTTCATGCCAGCCCAGGTAGATTCCGCCCATCCCGCCGCGCGAGATCAGCTTATCAATTCGCACTTGTGCTACGCTTTTTCCTATCCAATCGTCCATGCTTCAACTTAACTCAGAGATCGCCACCGCCAAAAGACAATTTTCCATGAGATTCATAAGATTGCTCCGGGATTGATTTGCCATCTAAATGCGATCCGATTCCCATTTCATAAGACTGTGCGATGTCGTGAAATATTACATATCCATGGTCGACTCTCATAAACAATCCTCATTCCACGCATAAGCTCGAGATAAACCCACACAATTCCTTCATAACTCTCTAACAGGTTTTTCAAAATCCTTTCCTATACTTTCGAACTGAAAGTCCAACAAAAGCAATCCAAGGAGCTGGAACGATGTTAAAGAAGTTCTCCAAGAAGACTCTATTAATCGCGGGCGCCATCCTCATTGTGGTAGTGAGCAGCGGTTTTGCGTATTACACCCTCGCATACCTGCCAGCGCAGACAGCAGATGAACCCGATATTCAAACCGCCACTGTTCGTCAGGGCGATCTGGTTGTCTACGCCAGTGGGTCTGGTGTTTTAATCGCTGGCGATGAAATCGAACTTGGATTTGGGACCAATGGTCAGGTCGCAGAAATCCATGTTCAACCCGGCGATCAAGTTATAGCCGGCGATGTGCTCGCAGTCCAAGGAGAGCGTGAACAATTGGAAGCTGCTGTAGCAGCAGATAAGCTCACCGTGATCAATGCCCGGCAGTCGCTCGACTCCATCTACGAGAAAGCCGACGTCGTCACCGCTCAAGCGCAGATCACTCTAGCGGATGCCCAGGATGAACTTTACACCGCAGAATACACGAATATCGTCCAACAGGAGGGCAATCGAGCCAGCCAGGCCACGATCGATGCCGCCGCAGCCGAGCTTGAGAATGCAGAGGATGCCCTAGCCCGCGCTAATGAGAAACTCAACCATGATCCTGACAATGGGGACCTCCAAATAAAATATGCGAGCGCAATGAGCAAGTACCAAACCGCACTGGGGAATTGGAACTGGTACACAGGCCATCCAACGGATATTCAACAGGCGATGCTTGACGCTGAGGTAGCAATGACGAAAGCTCTCCTCCGGCAGGCTGAACTTGAGTGGTCGCGCGTCAAGGACGGTCCGGATGCGGATGAAGTCACAAAAGCAGAACTGCAGCTTGCCAACGCTGAAGCTAAATTAGCCATATCCCAGCGCGATCTAGAACAATCTATCATCGTTGCGCCGATGGACGGCACGGTGATCACGGTGAATGCAAATGTGGGTCAGAACGTGTCGGGATCTTTTATTACCCTGGCGGATCTTTCCCAACCGCATCTTGAGATCTTCCTGGATGAAACCGATCTGGGGAAGATCGATCTCGACTATGAAGTCGAAGTGATCTTCGATGCCCTGCCGGATGAAGTCTTCAATGGAAGTGTTATACAAGTCGATCCGGGTCTTTATACATCCCAGGGCGTTTCAGCCGTGCGCGGGTTGGTGAAGCTCAACCCTGACTCAGTGGTCATGTTGGACAGCCTGTTGATCGGCATGAACGCTGCGGTGGACGTCATTGGCGGTAAAGCCGAAAAAGCGGTTCTAGTGCCAGTCGAAGCGCTGCGCGAACTTTCACCTGGCGAGTATGCGGTCTTCGTATTGGAAGACGGTGTGCCAAAGCTCCGGACCGTCGAGGTTGGTCTGATGGACTTCACCTTTGCTGAGATCAAGTCCGGCCTTAAACCGGGCGAGATCGTCACCACTGGCATTGTGGAGACTGAATAATGCCCGGACAAACAATCATCCAAACATCAGACGTAAGGAAGGTCTACGGCATGGGGGAGATCAGCGTAGCAGCGCTGGATGGCGTGAGCATCACAATCCAGGAGGGTGAGTTCGTCGCCATCATGGGACCCTCCGGCTCAGGAAAAAGCACGCTGATGAACATCCTCGGCTGCCTCGACCGGCCTTCGGAGGGCCGCTATATCCTGGACAAAGAGGATGTGAGCGACCTGGATAAAATCGAGTTGGCCGCTATCCGCAGCCGGCAGATCGGATTCATCTTTCAATCCTATAATCTGCTCTCCCGGACCACTGCCCTGGATAATGTCAAACTTCCATTAATCTACAACCGGGAAAAAAAGCTCAGCCCGGAAGAGCGTGAAGAAACAGCTCGGAACAAGTTGGAAGCTGTTGGTCTAGGGGATCGCGTCCATCACCAGCCGCACGAACTCTCCGGCGGGCAGCAGCAACGGGTGGCGATTGCCCGGGCACTGGTAAACGATCCTGTTCTCATACTGGCGGACGAGCCCACCGGAAATTTAGATACGCGATCCGGCGAAGAAATCATGAATTTACTCCATGAACTACACGAAGATGGAAGGACCATCGTGATGGTCACCCATGATCATGAAATCGCCGAGCATACCCAACGGACCATCCATCTACGCGATGGCAAGGTCGAAAAAGTCATCAAAAATGGAAAAAAGCACGCTCTGCGAGAAAGGATAGGGGATCCATCATGAGCCCATCTGAGTTCCTTCGTGTTGCCTGGGAGAGCATTTATCGCAACAAGACCCGTTCCCTCCTCACCATGCTGGGGATCATCATCGGCGTCGCCGCGGTCATCATCATGATCGGCATCAGCGCCGGCACCGAAGCCGCGATCGAGGAAGAAATCACAGGGTTAGGGACAAACCTGGTCTTCGTCAACTCGACTTTTTCACGCGGGGGATCCGGCGCCGGGGCCAGCGGAATGACGGGTGGCCTGGTCTACGATGATGGTTTCGCAATCGCCGATGAGGTCACCGGGGTCGCTGGGGTGACCATTGAGCAAGGCTCCATTGCGACGATCAAAGCTGGCGGCGTTGTATTAGACGAGGTTTCCATCCTTGGGACAACCCCTGATTTTCCCTCAGTGCGAGACATGGAGATGGATACGGGACGCTACTTCAAGCAGCAAGAGGTCGATCAAAAGCAGAAAATAGCAGTTCTGGGGAGCAGCCTGGCGGAGGAACTCTTCGGAGACGCCGATCCCATCGGTCAGGTCATTACCGTAGACACGACGAAACTGACTGTCATCGGCGTACTTGATGAGAAAGGTATGGTCGGAGATGTGAATTACGACAATCGACTCTACCTCCCCATCACCGTCGTATTCCAGAAGTTCACCCCTTCCCAGTTTGCCAAATTCCGCGGAGACCGCGTGCGGGTGATCTACGTTGAGGTCGACAGTGAGGCAAACCTTGATGATGTGATCCTGCAGATCGAACTCTTACTCGCCAAACGTCACGACGTTTCTTTGGAAAGCCCTGATTTCAGCGTGACGACTCAACAGGACATTATCAAGACACAGGAGGCGACGACAGCTGCTTTCCGAAGCCTATTGGCGTGGGTGGCTGGCGTGTCGCTCATAGTCGGAGGCATCGGCATCATGAATATCATGCTGGTCAGTGTAACGGAACGGACCCGCGAGATCGGGATCCGCCAATCCGTTGGTGCCACGCCGAATGACATCCGCTGGCAGTTCCTGACCGAAGCCCTGCTCTTGAGTCTTGTAGGTGGATTAATCGGTGTTTTCGTCGGCGTTGGTGGGGCATGGTTATTCGGCTGGGCAAGTAACATGCGAACCGTCATCATCCCCAGCTCAATCTTTCTTGCTTTCACATCCGCTGCGGTTATCGGTGCTTTCTTCGGCTTCTATCCAGCGAATAAAGCCGCGCAGCTCGACCCGATCGAGGCGCTGCGACACCAGTAAAAAGCTATCGTGAATGACGCATTGTTGATTTTGGTAATGGATAAAAACTACACATAAGAGAAGTGAGGAGTGAAGTGATGAAAAAAGTAAAATTCCTAGGAGTGCTCGTTAGTTTGACACTGGTCCTTGCCGCCTGCGGTGGCACCAGTGGCGCAGCAAATAATGCAGCGTCGGTGTTGAATGAGGACTATCCTGACGCTCTTTCAGTCCAGACCCAGCTCACCCTGGGCACCTTGAAACTGGAAGAAACTAATCTTGCTGTTGATTCGGAGCAAGCCGCTGAGCTGCTGACGCTCTGGCAAGCCATTCGCAGCCTGAGCTTGAGCGATATCACCGCCGAAGGGGAGATCCAGGCGATTGTCAACCAGATTTTGGAGACGATGAGCGCTGAGCAGCTCGAAGTAATCGCGGCGATGGAGCTCACCCAAGAGGGTATCTTCGAGCTTACCCAAGAATTAGGCATTGCCCGTGGCGGTGATTTGACGACCGAGGGTGATCCACGCAGCAGTGCACCAGACGGAACCTTCCCCGGCCCCGGCGGTGGTCAGGGCGGCGGTCAGGGCGGTGGTCCGGGCGGCGGAGGATTTGGTGAGTTCGAGGGGGAGCTAGATCCGGAACAAATTGCTACACTACAGGCGGAACGAGCCGAGAAGCAGTCATCAGGAGATCGATTCACGATGTTCTTGATCAATCCTCTCATCCAGATGCTCGAGGAAAGATCGCAGTCATAGGCGCACCACTTGATAGGCGGGGGCGGTTCAAAGACCGCCTCCGCGTTAGCATGAGAGTTAATTACTAGCAAATAGCTCGACTAATTTTATTTCGGACGGTCTTCATAATATCTTTATAATTCCTTGATATGCTCTACATTGATTGAGCACACCAGCGATCACGCATAAACCTCGCCCCATCACGCTGGAGTTCTCAAAACTAAATGAAAGAGTGAGCTGGAAAACCCGATGGTAAAAAAGATCCTGGTTGTCGATGACGAAGAGCGCTTAGTGTCCTTGGTGAAAGCTTACCTCGAGCAGGAAGGCTATCGGGTCGCGACAGCCAGGGACGGTAGAGAAGCCTTAATCGTAGCCCGGGCTGAAAAACCTGACCTGATCATCCTGGATATCATGATGCCGGAGATGGATGGCTACGAGTTCATGCGCCTGCATCACAGGGAACAAAATACACCGATCATCCTTCTCACTGCGAAGGTGGATAAAGACGACAAGGTCGTCGGCCTGGAATTGGGCGCTGATGATTACATTACAAAGCCTTTCCGACCGCGCGAACTCTTAGCCCGCGTCCGCGCAGTCTTGCGTCGTGCAGGAGAAACTGAGCCAACTGCTGAGACCCTTCGCCATGCAGATATTACGCTCGACCGAGAGAGTCATAGCGTAAGGGTAGGAGAGTCGTTTGTGAACCTGACTCCCTCGGAATTTGACCTGCTGGCAGTTTTGATGTCATCACCGGGTCGGGTTTTCTCTCGCCTGGATTTACTGGATCACATTCAGGGTGTCGCTTATGGAGGCTACGAACGCACAATCGACGTCCACATTAAGAACTTGCGCTCAAAGATAGAATCCGATCCGCGCTCACCGCGCTATATTGAAACGATCTACGGTGTGGGCTATCGCTTCACCAGGGAATAAACAAATGCGCTCGCTAAGCTTGAAACTCATCCTCGCCTTTCTGGCTGTCGTCATGGTTGCGGTGGCGCTTGTGGCGGTCATCGCCAGTCAAACGACGGCGAAGGAGTTCGCCGACTTCATCTTCGACCAATATCAGGAAGGATACATCTCACAACTTGAAGAGTACTATCGCAACCATGGTGAATGGGCAGGCGTGGATGCGGAAGTGTCATTTCCCGGCAGGATTCCCTTGGATGGGCATATCCCTGCCGCGAGAGAAAGAGGCGGCATCACGATCACCGATGAGACTGGAAGGGTCATCATCGCCGGCTCTGGGTATCAAATTGGGGACACGGTCTCTCAAGCCGAATTTGCAGACGCAGATCCGATAGCTGTTGATGGACAGACCGTGGGTTGGATACTCTCATTGCGCATGGAATTCGGGCGGGGACCGTCTGAAGCACTCTTCCTGAGCCGCATCAATCAGACGCTCATTCTTAGCGCGTTCGGGGCATTGTTTGTCGCTCTGCTCCTGGGGATATTCCTTGCTCGTACCCTCACGCGACCACTGCGTGAGCTGACTGCTGCGACGCGCGCAGTCGCTGAGGGGGATCTGGGGCTAACGGTGCCTGTACGCTCGAGGGATGAATTAGGCGAACTAACTGCATCGTTTAACCGAATGAGTGAAGAACTCGATCGGTCGACCAGCATACGCCGCCAGATGACTGCCGATATCGCCCACGAGCTGCGCACACCCATCAGCATTATCCTTGGGCACGCAGATGCAGTACACGATCGTGTTCTCCCACCCACCCAGGAGACATTCGACATCATACGTGATGAAGCATGCCGTCTTGAGCGTTTGGTCGAAGATCTACGCACACTTTCAATGGCTGATGCAGGAGAACTGACGCTCACGCGTCGCCCAATTCCCCCTCACACCCTGCTGGAAGAGGTGGCGGCCGCATACCATCCGCTTGCTCTTGAAAAAGGGATCAAAGTGCGCACCGAAATTGCTTCTGATTTACCTGAGGTAAATGTTGACCCCGACCGAATGGCGCAGGTGTTGGGCAATTTACTGAGCAATGCGCTGCGTTTTACACTCAAAGGGGGGAGCGTGACCCTCGCCGCTTCACACCTGGAGCATGAGGTTGAAATACGCATCCAAGATACCGGACCGGGAATCGGGGCCGAGGACATCCAACACGTCTTCGACCGCTTCTATCGGGCGGATAAGTCGCGCCAGCGTGACAGCGGTGGTTCGGGTCTGGGCCTGGCGATCGCGAAGTCGATCGTAGAAAATCATGGCGGCCGCATCTGGGCGGAGAGCCCCGACGATTCTGGGACGACATTCGTCATCATGCTCCCAATAGCCAATCGCAACGACCATGACGATGAACTATCTAATTAGTCTGGGATTAGCTTAATATCGCCATCTCGTTCTCGACGGGACTAAATACCACAAAACAGCCATCCTCAGATCTCAGACTTAGCTCCTCTAGAAAGAGCATTGATCCTTTCCATTACGACGATGGCCCATTTTAGCGATCACCCTGCCCGCACCGGCGTTGTGTTATCGATGGAGAAATCATCAGTTTTGTGCTAAAGTGCCTTGTCCACGAAGCAGAAGATTGATCGCGCAAACGCACCGAGGAGCAATGTGTTGACGGACCTTCAAAAGCTACTAAAAGAGACAAATCCCTTCGCACACTTCGATACTACCCGTAGGGCGGACATCACATCATTGGCCCGTCAGCGGCGATTTGATAAAGGTGAATTCATCACCTTACATGGTGAGCTATGGCCCTATCTGATCTTGGTGACGGAGGGAACACTCCACGCGGTTAAGGAATCCGAAGAGGGCCGGAATTTGGTAGTCCTTACACTCACCCAGGGTGATGTATTCTGGGGGTTAAGCTTCTTCGATAAAGATTCCACAATGCCCGTATCCCTGCAGTCCGTTAAATCGGGCTCGTTAGTATCCTGGTCGCGCGATGACTTGCTTCCCCTTCTTATCGCCAACGGAGAGGCGCTCTGGTCTCTCTGTGGTTTGCTCGTTATGCGCATGAAACAAGCCAGCAACATCGTGGAAAGCCTCGCCTTCCAGCCTGTTGCCGGACGTCTCGCGAATTTGATGCTCGATCGCTATGGTAGTACGGGTGAGGATCCGGTGGCGCGCGACCTCACCCTGGATACGATGGCCGCGTACGTTGGGACAACCCGAGAGATGGTGTGCCGGATTCTCTACCGCTTCTCAGACGAGAATCTGATCCATATCACCCGGACGGAGTTCTCGATCATAGATCAGGATGGTCTAACCGCATTGGCAGGCTCTAGTCAGGCTGAGTAGGGCGTATGGAATTGCTATTATTACACGCCTTACCTTATTGCAGAACCTCCCAACCCCTATCATTCGCGAGAGATGCGCTCAACTACGTCGTGTGGTAAGCCTCTCTGCTGCCGTATAGCTTCTGCGAAAACGGCTAACTTATCTGTCACGGCGCGGTTGAATGTACCCTCCAGGTACAAACCCGCCTCGTCCGGGATCCCGGGCTCTATACCAGAAAGCAGCGACAGCCCTTCGTCTATCACCTCTATGGAGTATATATGAAACTTCCCCTCTTCTACCGCACGGGTGACGTCGTCGTTGAGCATCAGGTTCTGAACATTCGCTTTCGGGATAATGACCCCTTGAGTGTCGGTCATACCCTTCAGCTCACAGGCTTTATAGAACCCCTCGATCTTCTCATTGATTCCACCGACAGCCTGGACCTGACCGTGCTGGTTTATCGAGCCTGAAATCGCCAAGTCCTGGCGAAGTGGAATTTCGGCTAGCGCCGAGAGCAACACGAAGAGCTCGGCGGCGGAGGCGCTGTCACCCTCGATGTCCCCATAGGATTGCTCGAACGTCAAAGCCGCCGAGAGATTTAGTGGATTTGTGCGACCATAGCGCCCGCCCAAGAACCCCCCGATGATGAGGACGCCCTTTGTGTGGATTCGCCCGCCTAATTCAGACTCGCGCTCTATGTCAACAACCCCATCACGACCTGGGTAGACTGTAGCCGTGACTCGACTCGGTCGACCAAAAGCGTAATCCCCCAAATCAAGCACGGAAAGCGCATTCGCCTGCCCAACTGCTTCACCGACAACATCGATCAGGAGCGTATCCTCGCGCATCATCTCCCCCAAACGTTCTTCTAGTAGGTTATTGCGATAAACCACCTCATCGATAGCCTGGATCACATCCTCGCCATCGACTACGTCCTTCTCCGCTTTTGACGCCCAGTATGCTGATTCCCGGATCAGATCGGCGACTTTCCCAAAGCGGGCAGAAATCTTATCCTGCTCTCCTGACAATCGTGAGCCGAATTCAACAATTTTAGCTACAGAGGCGCTGTTGAAAGGCAAAAGTTGGTTGTCATCTATCACGGCTTTGACGAATAACGCGTATTCATGTTCGGTATCTGGTGTGCGATCCATAACCGAAGCAAATTCAGAGCGGACCTTGAACAACTTTGCGAAATCTTCATCATGCGCTGACAACAGGTAGTACAACGAAGGTGTCCCAACCAGCACAACCTTCACATTAAGAGGGATCGGTTGCGGATCGAGTGAGACCGCGCCCATGAAACCGGCGTACGCACTGAGCGACTCAATGCGAATGGTCTCCTCGCGCAACGACCTTTTCAGCCCCTCCCAAGCGTATGGACTGAGCAGCAGATCGCGTGCTGGGAGTATGAGGTATCCACCATTTGCCCGGTGGAGGGCACCACGCCGTATCATGGTGAAGTGCGTCCTGGTTGCACCCATCACGATCTCATGTTCGATACGACCAAGTAGATTATGATATGTAGGGTTGCCCTCAACGACGACCGGCGCACAGGAGCGGTCGGTGTTGTCGACGATTACATTGACGTCGTAACGCCGCAACACTTCTGCCTCTGTTCGTCCTCCGGTGACACCTTTCAACCTCTCTTCTTCCTTTCGCAACAGATCAACGTTGGCAACGATGTCCGTTTTGACGGCATTTAAGTACTCCAGGATCGGCTCCAACGCTTTGTGCTTCTCCTTGAGGTCCTCAACTAGATGCTCCACCGCGTACAACGCCGTCCGCGAATCGAGATCTTCGATTAGATCCTGGATTTCACGCGCCTTGGCGCGCACCCGCCCCAGGCTCGACTTCAGCTCGTCCTGTAGTTTGGATTCAAGCTTACCCACCTTCTCTCGTTGCTCAGGTTTAAGCTTATCAAGATCCTCGGGGGTAAGCGGCTCGCCCTCTACCGTCGGCACCAACACGAAACCGAAAGGCAATTGGCCAAGTGTGAAGCTGTATTTCTCGGCCAACAAGGTCATCTTGGCTAGTTCCTGCTCGGCATACTTCTCCCGCTCCTCATTTAATTGTCTGCGCTCTTGTGAGTACGCCTCGCTCTCGAAGGCACGGATAATCTCCTCACGAGAACGGGTGATTAGGTTTCCTAGGTCCTTGTGTAGCTCCGGTCCGCTCGAAGCTGGTAGACCGAGGGCGATCGGCTCATGTGGGTTGGAGAAATTGTTGACGTAGCACCAATCCTGAGGGACAGGTTCGTCGAAGGCTTTACGTTCGAGATACTCCCTCACGAGTGTAGTCTTACCGGAGCCCGGCAATCCCATGACAAAGACATTGAAACCAGGACCAGCGACTTCGGTTCCCAGGCTTAATGCGCGAAAGGCGCGCGGTTGACCAATAACCTCTTCCAGCCGGGGGAGTTCGTCTGTAGTAGCAAAGCCCAACAATGCGGGATCGCATTCCCTCCTCAGTGCCTTCGGGGTAAGCGCAACAATCGAGCTTAGCCCGTTCGAGTTGCTCTTCTTTTTGGGACGACGTCGCTTGCTCATGCTCGCCTCCTGAAGAGTTGGTTTATTCCATTGTAAGGCACGCTTCGGGGGAGTCAATTTATTCCCGTTACAAACACCATCCGCTTCGTGTTCTTTTTCTTTACTAGTCCATTCCTATGAACCCAAACGAGCCCACTGGCAATGTTCTTGCGATAAGAGATGAAATGAAAACCAAGCCCAATCCCATCGCAATTTTCAGACTATTGGGGATGGTAGACTCGCAATCCCTCACCTTAGGCTGGATTTGCGTTAAAGCAACAACTTATCGGAGACTTTATGTGATACTTGTCACAAGCTCGCAATTCTTATACCAATCTCAGGAGAAGGAAAATGAAAGATACCCCACAGAAGAATCGTACAATCATGTCAGTCGTGGCAATTGTCGTTGGTTTGCTCATGGTGGGCGTCATCCCATTCATCGTGCAAACAGCATTAGAAAGGGTTTTAACTGATTTAACCATCCATATCGAAGCTGGCAACCCGGCTTTTTCAAGCGGGTTGACTCTCTTTGATCTCTTTTACCCGGTCTGGCGGGCAATAATCTTTGTTGCCGGCATCGCCTTAATCGTCATTTCGCAAGCGATCAGGAGAGGTGAAGAGTGGACCTATCCAGTGGCCATGGCCCTTTTGGCACTGCCCGCAATTGGCGGCATGTTTATGTTCCTGCCCTATATCAGCTGGGTTGACGGTTTTCCGATCCCCTTGATCATCTCAGCCATTGGCTTGTCGGGGTACTGGAGCTTTATTTTCCTGCGCAAAGCCGAGACCATTCAGAAATGGACCCTCTTTGGCGCCCTGACTTTCATCGGTATGCTGTGCACACATGCCTTCACGATCGGCATCGGCGCTCAACGCACGATGATGACCCGCCCGGGTCACCCCATGTATCAGGATTTCACCTGGTGGCTGTTCAACTGGGCTGGCGAGGTCAATTGGGTAGCGGTCATCCTGTTGTTCATATCCATCCCGCTGCTGGCTGCTGGCAAACGTAAAGGCTGGTGGTTAGCCGTTATCGGCACGACTGCCATCCTGGCGATTGATGCCTTTACTCAATTCTTCCGCACGAAAACACTGGACTACCTCTATGGTTCGCTGCTTGCCCTTGGCGTGCTGCTCTTCACCGTGCTGCCGTACTTTAAGAAACATTTAATTCGCGAAGAATAACGATCAGAGGAACCGTGATCTAAAGTTGGTCACGGTTCTTCTTACCCATTAATATACGTGGTGGAATACATAAGGCCGACGAAGTGCATCGCTCATACCCTTCGATCCTGTTAGCAGAGATAGAGCATTTCGCGCGACTGCACATTCCTCTTCAACCAATTCCTAAGGAGGCTCGTAATGAAAGGCAATTATAAATTAGGGGCAGCGCTGGCCATCGTCGGCATCCTGACAACAGTGCTTCTTATCATACTTCTAGCAAGTATCTACATGCCAACTGTTGAAGGCAAAATTATTGATGAACGCCCGGACGAAGCCATCACGGTGCGTATTGTCTTCGCACTGTTAGGATGGGTGGGAATGACAGCCGGGGCGTTATGGATCGTCGTACTGTACGGCTTCCAGAATAAAATGGCATGGGCCTGGGGCTGGGGTTGTGTAGCAGCGATGATGCAGATTGTTGCCGGTTTCTTCCCCATCATCCCGCCCGCCAGCATCGGCATGGCCTTTCCCACAATCTGGGTGTTCTTGATTGCCTTCGCCCTGTGGTTTGGCATGCTTTTTATCGGTGGCGTGCAGAAGAAAATATTCATCCTGGCGTTCTTCAGCGGGCTAGCTTATATATTAACATTCATCGATGGTGTCGGGGCAATCTCTCGCTACCAGACGGTTGAGCAAAGTTTCATGGTTGGTATGTACGCTGTAGGCCAAATGGTCAACTGGTGGGGAGCAGCAGCCTGGGTTGTGTTTATCTTCGCACTAGTTAAAGGCAAATCCTGGACTATCCCCGCGGGCATCTTCGCTGCTTCAATGTCCATCTTCGGGGGAATTCCTGTAGGTCTCACAGATGTGGTCCGGCTTGGACGCTTCTCCATGTTCCTGCCCGCACCGATCATCAGCGCTGTGCTGCTTGTCGTTCTGTTGCTGCCGGGAACGAAGAAGCTCATTGAAAATCAGATAGAGATTAGCACGGGTTGAGAATCTGTCTACCTGCCGGCAAACAGCCTTGAAGTCCATAAGCGATACGCCTGCTGATTCTTTTTACAGATAGAGCCTTTGTCGGATTGCATTAACCCTCACATACGGGTTTTTAGGTTCCGTGTGTGAGGATCAACGAAGTATCCGCTGTGCTGCAGCCCTAGATTTTGGCGTAATCGGTGTCGAATCTAGGGCTGTACACGCGCTTGCCCGAAGCTCATACCAATGGGGTTTTCTTAGGGTTCTTTCAGCCGTCGTTCAGCGCTTGGGCTTATCAACCTGCTGCGTGCTTGCCCTGATTCTCATCCTCAGCCTCAGTTAGCACAGCTTCAATCGCTCGCGATAGAGATTCGTTATAGATGATGCCCGAAGTATGCATCAGCGTCTCCACCCCTTCGTCGGTCGTCTTAGGTTGCATCGAGGCCAGGCAGGGGTAATGGAGGCAGATGAGACCCCCTTGAGGGACAGCTTCGCCCATCTTCAAACCAGCGATGCGATTTGCAGCATAGTGGCTCGAGCCGCAGGGAGCACCGCGCTCAACAATGATCTCATGGATGGTCTCGCCATCCTCTTCGAGCACAATCTCCAGGCTGGGTCGCCCAAAGTAGCGTGCGAATTCTTGCAGTATTGGATGTGGGGGGGCATCCGCGGTCTCATCCAGCCACGCAGCCTCATTCAACGAGCAAAACGGCTTAGGAAAATGGATTTCCACACCTTGTTCCGCCAACTCACGCTTGAGCTGCAGACGCAGCCCGGAGGGAAGCCAGACCTCACTATCGACAGGAGCGATCACAACTTGCGCCTTGGTCAGAAAAACCAAACCCGGCAGTAGTTGTGCAGCCCGAGCCGTCTCCGCCAGGTGCAAGATCAGGTCGGCTTGTGGAAGCTTGGGAGATAGAAATTCCAGAGGTTCGTCTACAATGGGCGGAAGGGAGCGTGGCGCAGTTATCGAGTTAACCTGCCAGGAGGAAGGTGCTCGGCTAGAAATATTATCGACAATCCGTTTCCCGTAGCGGTCGTGGACGAAAGCCAGAATTCTCATGGTTTACCTCAAGGATAGGAACAATACCACGGATAAAATCGCCCGTATATCGAAGGAAATCATCCCTTCCCAGCGCGAACAATCACATCATTATTCAAGGTGAGGGGCCCCATTACACCTTCAAGAACAACCAGAGAGAGATTGTCTGTCAGTTCAAAGCAGAGGGTGTAGATAAGGTCAGGTGACACTGACGCCGGTTCTGAGCATTCTCCAAACGAATTGATCAGAATATCCGCGACCGGTGGGAGCAGGGAACTTATCCAAGGGCGAACCGTGGGAAATCAGGGGACCGCCAGGTATCATCCTGCCGCACCAGAATTTGCGTGACGTGATGATTAATCGCCCAACTAAGGGCTTGGACTGTTATACTTGTCGTTCTTGGGTAATCTGACAATGAATTTCTAACCTTCCCATATATAAAAAATAACAATATTCCAATCGAGTGAGCATTTATATCGTTACACTTGAAGGTTGAATCCAGAAATCATTTAAACTTAAATCCTATCGCTTTGTAAAGAGGTTACTTATGGATGTTCTAGCTACTTTGCTTGACTTTTTTATTCACCTGGATGTACATCTTGGTGAGATCATTCTGAATTATGGGGGCTGGACATATGCAATCCTATTTTTGATCATTTTTATGGAAACAGGATTTGTTGTGACCCCCTTCCTGCCAGGAGATTCTTTGCTGTTTGCTGCGGGCACTTTTGCCGCCCTGGGCTCGCTCGACCCTTTTCTCCTCTTTTTCCTTCTCTTTGCAGCGGCCGTACTGGGTGATACCGTCAATTATTGGATTGGAAGCGCAATTGGCCTGCGCGCTTTTGAAAAGGAGCGTCGTTTTTTAAATCGGGAGCATCTTGAGAAGACTCAAAGGTTCTATGAGAAACATGGCGGAAAGACCATCGTCCTGGCTCGTTTTATCCCCATCGTCCGAACGTTCGCTCCATTCGTCGCCGGAGTGGGAACAATGAAATATCGGAATTTCATTTTATTCAACATTATTGGCGCTTTCTTATGGACTTCTCTTTTTATTTTCGGTGGCTATTTCATCGGCAATATCCCTTTTGTAAAAGAGAACTTTGAGATTGTCATCATGCTAATTATCTTCATATCTGTGTTGCCAATGGTCTTTGAATACATTAACTCGCGTCGGGAAAAGAAACCTGTGGATCCGATAGGCTGAAGAAACTCAGATATTTAACAATGTCCAAGGTTAATTAATTGCTGCTGTGTGCGCTTCCACCGCCTTTATTCCAATTGCCATGCGCGACAACAGAGGAATGATCGGCTCTAGCGCATTTTTCCCCCCGATCTTCAACAGGATTAACTTTCGCATACTCAGTGGATCCAAGCCCACATCGATTCGCATAACAAGAAAGGGGCTTCCCCAAAAGGGCAGCCCCTTTACTCAGATAGCGAGGCTTG
>SOIH01000068.1 GCA_004376895.1 Anaerolineales bacterium
ATATTAAGAAAGAGGATACAAATGAACAGACCCATAATGTCTGCAGTATGTCTTAGTTGTGATCGAAGTGAATCAGATATTCCTCTCTTACAGTTGAGATTTAAGGGTGAGGAATTATCGATTTGCTCGCAGTGCTTACCTGTATTAATCCATGAGCCGGAAAAACTGGTAGGTCGCATGAGAGGCGCGGAGGATATCGAACCAATACCTCATGATCATGAGTAGAGAACGAGATCGCAGCGACGGGATTAATATTTGCCTTTGTGGTTTGAGAGCGTTGGAAAGGGTTCTCAGTTACATCTTTGCTGCCGAATGGCCAGCTAGCCATCCAGTAGAAAAGGCAGCTTGCAGGTTGTAACCCCCGGTATCGGCATCAAGGTCTAGCACTTCCCCGGCGAAGTACAATCCATCGATGATGAGCGATGCCATTGATCGGGGGTTGACTTCGCGCGTACTCACGCCGCCTGCGGTGACGATTGCTTGGGCAAATGACCTGTGTCCGCTGATCTGAAAACGAAAATCTTTAAGCCAGGTTCGCAAGCGTTTACGCTCGTCAGAGGTAATCTGGTGCGCTCGTTTATCTGGAGGGATGCCGGTTAAATCCATGCAGACAGGGATTAGCTTCCGGGGGAGCAGCTCTTGAAGCAATGTTCGGTACTGCCGCTTGCCGTGTGTATCAAAATCCCTCATCAGGCGGGCATCGAGTTTTGCATCATCCAGCGCCGGTTTGAGGTCGATGGAAAGCACGACCTCATGTTTCTCACGTAAAGCGTCGACGACTTTACGGCTTAGTGAAAGGATGATGGGTCCCGAGAGTCCAAAGTGGGTGAACAGCATCTCACCGAAGGCTTCGGCTTGTTTATTTTCGTTGACGATCAGGCGCGCGTTTACATTGCGTAAACTGAGTCCCTGCAGCCGGGGGGCAATTTTCCCCGAGGTTTCGAGAGGTACCAATGCGGGTCGAATGGGGATGATGGTGTGACCAACGTCTTCAGCCAGGCGGTAGCCATCTCCCGTCGATCCGGTGCCGGGATAGGAAGCGCCTCCTGTGGCGATGATCACGCTTTTGGTCCGGTACTCGATCGATGCTGACTGGTCCTTGGATTTCCATTCCGGGGCGAATCTAGGAGATTTGGCGACTCGTACTCCCACGATCCGTTCGTGCTCAACCACAAGTCTCTCCACCTTTGCGTGGGTTCGCATACTTGCGCCATTCTTTTGAACCCAATACGTCAATGCATCGACTACGTCCTGCGCATCGTTGCTCACTGGATAAATGCGTTCTCCGCGCTCTAAAACAGTTTCGACCCCTAGCTTATCTAAGAATTCAATCAACTCGTCGGTGAAGAAACGTGTAAAGGCAGAGCGCAGAAACCGGCCATCGGGACTAAAGTGTTCAATGAATTCTTCGAGCGGCGCCACGTTTGATAGGTTGCAGCGTCCCTTGCCGGTAATGAGCAGTTTACGACCCGGGTGGCTCATCTTCTCAAGAAGAAGCGTTTCAGCCCCAGTCGCAGCAGCCTGCCCGGCGGCTATCAAGCCGGCAGGACCTCCCCCAATAACAATCACCTGGTATTTACTCATCCGATTCTCACGCTCAGGCATTCGAAGTACATCTGGATCTTGATTCTAAACCATATGACGGCGCGTGAGTGGGCAATCATGAGATCAGATTTGGTCTTTTGAATGGGTTGTGCGAAGATGATTGTGGAACTCCCGCTATCAATAATTTACAAAGGATAGGCTCCCGCACCCATCCGAATGAGAATTGGCAGGACGGGCCCTATTGCGTTTCAACAGAAATTCTTTTGAACCATAGCAATGGGTACAGGCTAAGCAATGAGTGGAGTTTGGGGCGTGGAAAGATCACTTTTTTCCGCCTATGTGAAAGGTATTGATAATGGAACTCACTCCAGAAATTAATCCAGGTCTGCTCAACGGCTGGGTGCTTTTGGTATTTTTCTATACAGTATTTGGCATCCTGCTGCTTAGTTTTCCAAAGAGTGTCGTCGCCAGGCTCTACGATCGATCCGCTTGGAGTATGGCGCAAAAGATCCTTTCCGCAATTGGAAAACTCTTTATATTTTCATGGTTTGCCTTAGTGATTCTAACCCCCTTGAATATCGGGCATGCTGTGTTCATTATTGGGGGCGCGATTTATTTACTCGGATTGTTGGGATTTGTACTTTCGCTATTGAACTTCAAAGATACACCGCTAGACCAACCGGTAACGGAAGGACTCTACCGGATCTCGAGGAATCCTCAGCAAGTATCTATTCTTTTGTCATATTTGGGGATCAGCATTGCAATTGGATCTTGGGTGGCAGTACTGTTAATTACCGTTGGTGCGTTCATGAGCCATATTCGAGTGATCGCAGAAGAGCGATCTTGTCTGCAACAGTATGGCGATTCGTATAGGCAATATATCGAGCGCGTCCCCCGGTATTTCTTATTCTTCTAGTGCGATCTCAGATAGAGATTCTTCGTCGCGGAGTTTCTCCTGCGAAGTCCCCAGTTCTGAGGGAGGCAAAGTCCCCGACCGAAGGGAGTGGGGAGCAACGCCGAAGGGCAATTCAGAATGACAATAACGCGAGGGGCCTGAGTAGATACGAATCAAATATCTAAACAATCGCCAAGCCGCCCGATGGACATCTGCCATAATACCCATTAAAGATGTTCCAACCATAGACCTCGAGGCGGTCTTTTGCTCCCGCGGTGGGTTCGAGATTTCACGCTCTAATCGTAAGCCAGCGGTAAGATTGTTTTTCCATCTAACACTGTACAATCAGGGTATGCGAAAACCGCCTGTGCTTCGTCCGGACGATGATGCCATCTCCGTTGGACGAGTATTCGGTACACCATTAAGGATCAAGGGATTTACATGGTTTCCACTCACGCAGTGTATTGTGTGGGGGATTATGTCATGGATCGCTGGTAAGACTCGACCTGATCGGAACTTGGGCGAGAAGATGCGAATAGCGACGTTCACAATGCCTGCGGTTCTTGGGTCTGAGTGGGGTCACAATTTGGCGCATGCGGCAGCTGCGAGTTGGATCGGCAAGCCGATGGATGCCATCCGCATAACCTGGGGAATGCCATTGTGTGTGTATTACGACATTAATGACGACTCGGTCACACCGCGGCAGCATATTCTCAGAGCAATTGGCGGACCCCTTTTCAGCTCCATGCTTCTACTGATCTCGATTGCCGTTCGGCGCTTCTCACCCAAGGATTCATTGTCTCGAGACGTTGCCAACGTCTCAGTAGCGACGAATGCATTTCTCAGCACAGTCTCCTTGCTTCCCATACCCGGAATAGATGGCGGTCCAATACTGAAGTGGTCACTAGTAGAGAGGGGGCGCACGGTAGAGGAAGCGGATCAAGTGATCCGCAAGGTCGATGGCGGCCTTGGAATTGCCCTTTCGTTCTTCAGTGGAGCAGCGATAAGCAGGGGGCGACGGGTAATAGGTTTGCTGTCCGCAATGCTGGCTGTGCTGTCCTTTGGGGTAGCGCTGGGGTGGATCAGGGAGCAGGAATAGAAATCGGACGAAGGCGTAACTACGATTCGAAGCAAGAGATAATAATTTTCAGGAGATATTTCCCATTTCATCTAAGGGGCAGCTTCTTTCAGGATGTTCTCAGCCATTATGATTTCATCCCTTAGTATGAAAAATAATCCAGACTGCGAGGTTTGGGATAGCTGCCTCACTATAGGCTGATTTCCCGGGGTCCATACGCTTGCTAGTCGCTCTACGATGTCTATCCTGAATCTATAATCGAGAAGCTTGGAAACAACTTCTGCGGCGTGCTATGCTAGTGGCAGGCGAAGAACTAGAGGATCATGGAACCAATTCGAAATTCTGCCAAGGCAATCATCATTAAGGATGGGCATCTACTTGCTATCAAGCATATGGATGATGAAGGTCCTTGGTTTGCCCTCCCTGGAGGGGGACAGGATCATGGCGAAACATTAGCTCAAGCACTCGAACGAGAGTGTCAAGAGGAGATCGATATTGGTGTGCACGTAGGTAAATTGCGGTATGTCCGTGAGTACATCGGGAAGAACCATGAATTTAGGGACAAGGATGTCGATGCCCATCAAGTCGAGTTTCTGTTTGAATGTCATTTGAAAGAGGATCACTTTCCAGGAATGGGGGCGAATCCTGATTTAGGTCAAGTGGGAATAGTATGGCTGCCGCTTGCGGAAATCGAAAGCGTCCGAATTTACCCAAAAATTTTGAGAAACATGCTTGTAGCTGATGTTAAAGAGGCTGATATTTACCTTGGTGACGTAAACTGAAGCTCAGACAAGGTTGATTCCCCGTCTCGAGCTTTGTAACATTCCTTATGCCCAACGTTCTCCCTAGGATATTGACAATATCTCCAAACTAAAGCATCTTGATGAAGACTTCTCCTCCGAAGGAAGAGGGAAATATGAAGACCTACGCCAATATTATGGGATTGATTGGAAATACTCCACTGCTCAGGCTGGGACGTCTCGCGAAGAACAGCCGGGTTTATGCAAAATGTGAGTTCATGAACCCCCTCAGTTTGAAGGACCGCGCAGTTTTACAGATTATCGAGGATGCTGAAGCTGATGGTCGACTAGAACCAGGGAGCACGTTAATCGAAGCGACGAGCGGCAATACCGGTATGGCCGTGGCATTCCTTGCGGCCATCAAAGGTTACAAGGCCATCTTGGTGATGTCGGAAATCCAGAGTCTGGAGCGAAGGAAGATTCTGAAAGCATTTGGGGCAGAGTTAGTTTTGACTCCTGCTTCTGAAGGTACCGTAGGGGCACGAAAAAAACTCAAAGAGATCGTTGCCAGTCATCCTGAATATTATTACGTCGGGCAGCATGTCAATCCTTCTAACCCCAAAGCGCATTACCAAACAACAGGTCCAGAAATTTGGGCGGATACTGATGGACAGGTAGAAATTCTTGTTGCCGGTCTGGGGACAGGGGGGACGATTTGCGGGGCGGGGCGATACTTGAAAGAGAAGAATCCCGAGATGCAATTGGTAGCGGTAGAACCCGAAGAATCACCCTACATTTCCCGGGGTATTTTCAAGCCGCACCGCATGATGGGTACAGCACCGGGTTTTGTGCCCGAAACGCTGGACCGAGAGATCATTGATGAAATCTTTTTAGTGAGCGAAGTTGATGCATTTGCTATGTGCCGAAGAATCGCTGCCGAGGAAGGGCTCTTGGTGGGAATCTCATCGGGAGCAGCGGCACGTGCTGCATTAACTATTGCTGAGCGTTCAGAGAATTCCAAGAAAATCATAGTAGCGATATTCGCAGACACAGGACAAAGATATCTGAGCGTGGATGGTTTATTCGAGTAGTGTGTTGCGGGTTGATTGTTTTTCCAGAACCGTAAAAACGGAGTGAATTTGTTATACTTTTCCGGTTGTAGCGAAGCCAGATGACTTGTAAGTCGTCTTCGTGCCATTAGTTTTTTCCGAGCGCTTTCCTTATATGAGGAATTTAGCACTCTGGAATGCGGTCGTTGGAGCTAATGGCCTCTCTTCTACAACGATTATTTTCAAAGGGATTATTGATGATCATAAAGGCACTGATTTTTGATTTCGATGGGTTGATTCTCGATACCGAGACGGCGATGTTTCATTCGTGGGAGGAGATCTACGATGAATTTGGCATCTCGGTTTCCCTCCCTGAATGGGCGAGCCTGCTTGGAAGTTCAACGGACCCTGCTGAGGCGTACGAAATTATCGAGAAACACACCGGTGAGCCAATTGACCGCGAGTCGA